>NZ_JBVHLU010000131.1:0-24880 GCF_055558835.1 Embleya sp. NPDC025285 | reverse complement strand
GAACACCTCGAACGGGACTTCACCGACGCGGTGGATCTGTACGGCACCGATCTCGTACACCGCGCCGCCAACCTCGCCACCTCACCCAACATCCACTGGGGAACCCACTGACCACAACGCCCCGCGCCCGAAGACGCTTCGACTCCAAGGTGTATGGCCTTCATCCGCCCATGAGTCGCTTACGGTGCGCCCACGCCAAGCTCAGCAACGCGGCACCGGCAGGCTGCATTCTCTCGCGATGCAGAAGTCGCTCCACGTGCTGCTCGGTAAACGGCGTGCCCAGGCTGGCGCCCGTGCCGTCCTCGACCCGTACCACGTGTCCTTCGCTGTTGCGAGGGGACACCTGCGCAAACAGGTCGTCGAAGAGGTCGGCGTCGATCACGACCGCGGTCAGCATGTCGGTCACGAAAGTGAGAGGGTCCATCCCCAGGCCCAGCCAGAACGCCCCGATGCGCCCGTCGTTGCGAGCGCGGGTGTGGTCGGCGTAGAAGGGCCACGTCGGGTAGTCGGCGGGAGCCTTGTCGCTGCCGTAGTCCTCGGTCGTGCCGAGAAGTTCTTCCGAGAGTTCGCACGCGATGGCTTTCCACAGGTCGAAGTCGTTCCGGTCGTTCCAGGTCGCGTCGTCGGAGGGCTGGAACACGCCTACCGGCATGACCTGGTGGAGACCTCCACCGCTCGCGACTTCGGCGGGGCCGCGCCAATGCACCAGGAATTGCGCGTCGCCCGTCCGACCATCGAAACGAATCGTCAGCGTACTGATGGCCGTCGTGACGGGCCGACGCCCCAGGTCGGGTCGCCGATCGCATCCCGAAACGAGGTTGCCTCGCGGGAGGGTGCCGACGCGGTGGCTGCGGCGAACTCGCGGGCCGCCGCCTCGCGCATGTCGATCACTCCTGCGAGGTAGCTGCTCGACCCGAACGTGAGCGTGGGTGATGCCGCGGACGTGTCCACGTCCAGCAAGCGGTAGCAGGCGCGGTTCTCGAGGACCGCCTCGGAGTAGCGCAGGATCTTGGTCCCGTAGTCGGAACGTGGCCGCACGGCGTCCAACTCGACCTCGGTACCGTCCAGTCCCGGGCGACCGCGCGGCGCCGGGTCGCGGAGCAGCCGCACGCCTCCAGCGGCACGGGCTCATTCGCGATCCAGCCCGGCCAGGTGTGCAGTCGCAAGCGGCGTGCACGATTCGGAAAGCCGTGACCATCGACATCGGCTTGCCGAGCCGACTCCACGCTGTACAAAGCCACGCGGTGCCCAGTCCCCGGCGCGGTCGCCGCGTGGGGTCGCAACGCGTCGGGTAGCTGATCCCACTGGCAGCGCTCCGAACACCGAAGATGTGTCCTAATGCGAGGATCCGCGCGGCCTGCTGAATCGCCGCCGCACGTCAGGATCGAGGTCTGCCTCGCGCTCTCCTGCTTGGCTACGGTTCCGGCCGTTCCGCAGGACGCCCGCAGCCCGGCAAGGGGTACGGTCCGGATAGGACGAAAAGGTGGGAGGCGTCGGTGCTGGAGGAACGGGAGTCGATCGGGCGGAGGGTTCGGCGTGCCCGGCTGCGTCTGGGCATGCCCCAGGCGGATCTCGCGCAGGCGATCGGCAGGACGCAGGGCTGGTTGTCCAAGGTGGAGACCGGCCGGATCGAGCTGGACAGGGCCTCGACGATCAACGAGCTCGCTTCGGCGCTGCACTGTCACCCCAACGACCTGTTGGAGCGCCCCTACGTGACCGGGACGCCGTCGGAGAAACAGTGGCCGGTGGCGGCGGCCTCCATCCTCCGGGAGTTGCGCCGCTACGACCTGACGCCGGTGTTCGACGGAACACCGCGGGCCTCAACCCTGTTGTGGCGGGAGACGGTGGCGCTGCACCGGTTGCGGGACGCGGCGGCCAACATCGCGATCCTGCACATGCTGCCGGACATGCTGCGCGAGGCCCGGGCCCTGGCAGAGGTCTCGACCGGCCACGCGCGCGAGGAGGCGTTCGCGATCTACGCGGTGTGCTGCAAGTTCGCGCACACCGCCGGACACGCGCTGGGCCACCCGGAGTTGGTCGCCATGACGTGTGAGCGGGCCGCCTGGGCCGCCGCGCTCTCCGGTGATCCCGTAATGGGCGCGGTCGCGGACTGGATGCGGGTGTGGGACATGTGGGCCACGGCCGACTGGTCGGACTCGCTGGCGTTGTCGGACAAGGCGCTGCGCTCGATCGAGTCGCAGTACTCCGCCGGTGACCCGCTCGCGCTGCGAGCCTGGGGAACCCTGCAGTTGCGGGCCGCGGTGTCCGCCGCACGCGCCGGGAACGCCCCGGAGACCGAGAGTCGCATCGCGCTCGCCCGGGACGCCGGTGATCGCATAGACGCGCTGCACGAGTCGGTGTTCGATCGCCATTCGCTGACCTTCTCGACCGGCAACGTGCAGATCCACGCCATCAGTGTGCGGCTGGAGATGGGGGACCACGCCACCGCTCTGCGCATGCACGAGCGGGCCGATCCCACGCACATCGCGACCCTGCCGAACTCCCGACGCTCGCACCATCAGATGGACCTCGCGCGGGCCTGGCTGTGGGACGGGAATCGGGAACGGGCTCTGGCGGAGCTGGAGAAGGCCGAGCGGATCGCCCCGCAGTTGGTGCGCAACCACCCGATAGCGCGAGCCACCCTGCGCAAGATCGTCTACGCCGAGCGAGCGATCACCCGGGAGAAGCTGCGACGCATGAGCGACCGCTTCCACCTGGACGAATAGGCAAGAATTCCCCGGATTCATATTCACCGGTGACGCAGTCGCTACTGTCCGTCGCATGAATCTGGCGAGGACGGATCGCAGCGTTCCCGGAGCACTTGGCGCCCCACGCCCCCGGGCGCGGCAGCCCCCTCCTCCGACAGCGTGCACCGCACCTCGTCGATTCACCGGGCCCTCCCGGCAGCAACCCCGCGTACACGCGTGATTGCCGCCGACGCCTCGCCCATCCTGACTCGGCCTTGTGGGATTTGCCCGGCGGGAACCTTCGCCGGCGACCCCATACCCGGCTGGTCGGTAGCTCCGGCTTGCGCGAGTGCCGGACGCGTCGGTGCCCGCTCCCCGGATGCCTCGCCCGACGCAGCCGACTGGCCGTCGCAGTCGCGCCCTTCCATCCGTCCCTGCGATTCCCCTGGACGCATTTGTGACTGAATTCGTGACCGACGTCGACGACCGCGCAGCGGAGCTGCGCGACGAACTCGTGCGCAGTCTGCGCGCGGACGACACCATTACTTCGCCGTCGGTCGAGGCGGCGTTCCGGGCGGTGCCGCGCCACGCGTTCGCCCCCGGTGTCGATCTGGAACACGCGTACGCCCGCCACGCGGTGATCACCAAGCACGACGACCGAGGACGCCCGACCAGCTCGGTTTCCGACCCTCACATCCAGGCCGTGATGCTCGAACAGGCCGGCGTGGAAACCGGGATGCGAGTCCTGGAAGTCGGGTCGGGCGGCTACAACGCGGCGCTGCTGGCAGAACTGGTCGGTGTCGACGGTCGCGTCACCACGGTGGACATCGACCCGGATGTCACCTCCCGCGCCCGGGAGTTCCTGGACGCGACGGGATACCGGCAGGTCGAGGTGGTCACCGCCGACGCCGAGGAGGGCGTCCCCGCGCACGCGCCGTACGACCGGATCGTGGTCACCGTCGGCGCCTGGGACATCCCGCTCACCTGGGCAGCCCAACTCGCCCCCGGGGGGCGGATGGTGGTGCCGTTGCGCACGCGCGGGGTCACCCGCAGCGTGGTCCTCGACCGGGGCGGTGACCATCTGGTGAGCCGTGGGTCGGCGCCGTGCGGCTTCGTCGCCATGCAGGGCATCGGCGAACACCAGGAGCGCCGGTCGTCGTTGGGCGAGGGGTTGGCGCTGCTGGTCGACGACAGCGGCTGGGACGACCCCGGCCTGTCGGAACAAGTGCTCGCCGGGGAACGCTCGGCCGCGTGGTCGGGCGAGACGATCGGCCGGAGCGAGGCGTTCGACCACCTGTTCCTGCGGTTCGCCACCGAACTCCCCGGCTTCGTCCGCCTGTGGGTCGACCAGGCGCGCGAGGACCTCGGCCTCGTGGAGACGGGCGAGAAGACGTTCCCCTTCGCAGCCGCGGACAAGGACGCCCTCGCGTACATGGTGGTGCGCCCGACTGAGAGCCCGGACCGCGTGGAGCTGGGCGCACGCGCGTTCGGCGGCCACGGAGCGGAAGCCGCCGAAGCGATGGCGGAGGTCGAACGTGTGTGGAGCCGCGTCCACCGCCACGGCCCGGGCCCGGTGTACCGGGTCTACCCCGCGAACACCCCCGACGATGCGCTCGTGCCCGGGCACGTCGTCGACAAGCGGCACAGCCGCATCGTGATCTCCTGGCCGTCCCGGGACTGAACCACCCCGGGACGTTCGGGTCCTGTCGCACCACCTCGCACCATCCATCCGGATCAGGAGAGTGAGAGCACATGACCGCCCACAGCCCGACCGCCACGACGCTCGTCCCCGAAGGCATCGCCTTCGACGACGAATTCACCCTGGACATGCGTCTGGTGGAGTCCACCGTCTCGATCGATCAGTTGCTGTGCGCCACCTCGGACGGCTGCGGCACCTCGTGCTGCAGCAGCGCCTGCACCACCAAGGCCGCGGAACCGTTCGCGTTCTGATCGGCACGGCGGGCGGACCCGGCTGATCACACGCCGGGTCCGTCCGCCGGACATCGGTGCTGTCGCCGCCGCGCCCGGTGCGGGGCGGCGACAGCCCGCGAGTCGGGGCACCACCGCGACCAGGGGGACGACAACCGTGACGACGCACCCGATCTACCGGCACACCGGGCTGGTCCTGGCCCGCACAACGACCGATCCGGGCGACCTGGAGTTACCCGCCGGGACGCTCCTGGCCGGCGAGGACATCGACGCCGACCGTGGTCTGGCGTGGCTGCGACGAATACACGAACGCCCCGATGTCGCCCGCCCGCTGCGGTGGGCGGGACCGGCTCTGGTCGCGAGGATCGATCAACTCCTGGCCGATTCCTCACCGAAGGCCCGGGACGTGCGGCGCGCGGTCCTGGCCACAGCCGGGTACCTGTTGCGGTGGCGCGGCCGGGCCACCCCCTTCGGATTGTTCGCCGGCATCGCGCCCGCCGCGATCGCGGACACCGCGACGCTGACGATCGGACCCGACCACCTGGCCCGGGCCAGGGCAGACGCCCAATGGGTGTCGGCGCTGGTCGATGCTCTCGAACGCCATCCCCGGCTGCGGCCGTCCCTGCGCGTGGTGACCGACAACGCCGTGCTGGTCCGTGGCCGGCACGTCGTCGTCCCCGCCCGCATCCGTGACGACGCTCCCGGCATCGGGCAACCCGCGCACGTCGAACTGCGGCACACCTCCCCCATACGCGCGGCGCTGGATGCCGCCGCCCGGCCGCTCACCCTCGACGCGCTGGGCGCGGATCTGCGCGCGCGCTTTCCCCGCGCCGCCCCCGACGCGGTCGCCGCGCTGCTCGCCGGGCTGGTCGACGCCGGTTTCCTGCTGACATCCCTGCGCCCCGCCTGCACCACCGCAGACCCCATCGTCCATCTGACGCGGGAACTGCGCGCCGCCGGCGCCGACACTCTCCCCGGCCTCTGCGGGGTGCTCGCCGAACTCGACGCCATCGGCAACCACTTGAGGCAACACGACGCCAGCACGGCGCCCGTGGAAGCCGAACGGCACCGCGACGCGGCGACCGAGCGGATGCGTGCCCTGTGCGCGGTGAGCGGTCCGCTCCTGGCCCTCGACACCGCCGTGGACGCGCGGATCACCGTCCCCGAGGCCGTGTTGCGCGAAGCCGAGACCGCCGCGACCACGATGCTGCGGGTGAGCGCGAACCCGCACGGCGCCCGCTACTGGAAGGAATACCAGTTGGCGTTCCGCACCCGATACGGGCCCGGAGCTCTCGTGCCCGTGCGGGACCTGGTCGCCGATTCCGGCCTGGGGTACCCGGCCGGCTACCTGGAGGCACCGCGAGGTCGATCCGCCTACACCGTCTCGCGCCGGGACCACGTGATGATCGAGTTGATCCAGCAGGCAGCCGCCGGCGGCGGCGAGATCGAACTGACCGAAGCCGTCGTCCGTGCGCTGACGGTAGGCGATCCCGCAGCGGTGGTCGCCCCTCCCCGTGTGGAGATCGGCTTCGAGATCGACGCCCCTTCGACCGCCGACATCCGCCGCGGTGACTTCCGGCTGTGGGTCACCGCCGCGCCGCGCCCCGAGAGCAGCATGACCGGCCGCTTCGCCCACCTGCTCGACGCCACCGACCGCGACCGCCTCGCCGATACCTTCGCCACAGACGACCCCGCCGTCGACGTCGCGCAACTCGTCTACGTACCGCGCCGACGCGACAACGACAACATCGCGCGCACCCCACGACTGCTTCCCCACCTGATAGGCGTGTCCGAGCACCCCGACCCCGGCGACGACACGGCCGAGCGCCTCGACCTGGACGACCTCGCGGTGACCGCCGACGCCACCCGCATGTACCTGGTGCGACACTCGAGCGGCCGGATTCTGCGACCCCACGTCGCGCACGCGCTCGAAGCCACCCTGCGCACGCCGCCGCTGGCACGCCTGCTGTCCGAGATCGCCACCGCACGCGCCGCCGTCTACGGAACGTTCGACTTCGGCGCAGCCCGCGACCTGCCCCATCTGCCGCGTGTCCGGGTCGGCCGCACCGTACTGGCGCCTGCCCGCTGGATCGTGACCACCGACGACATCGCCCCGCCCCACGCCAGCCGAGGCGACTGGGACAAAGCCTTCGATCGATGGCGCCACCACCACCGGGTGCCTTCCTCGGTCCTGTTGTGCCAGGGCGACCTACGGCTGCCCCTGGACACCACACAACCCTTCCACCTGCATCTGCTGCGCGTGCGCCTGCGCCGCGCGGGGCGGGTCGAGCTGCGTGAGGCACCCGGCGATCCGACCGGCGGTTGGGCCGGTCGGCCGTGCGAATTCCTGCTGCCCTTGCGGGCGCACCACCGGGCCCCGAGACCGCGACCCGTCCCGATCCGCACGGCGCCGCCACCGCCCGCGAGCCAGCCCGGGGCCGGGGAGGTCGTGCACGCCCGGCTGTTCGGGAATCCGGCGCGATTTCCCGCCGTCCTCACCGAACACCTGCCCGCGCTGATCGCCCGACTCGACGACGCGCGCTGGTGGTTCCGCCGGCACCGCGACACCACCCGGCCGGACGCCGAGGAACACCTGTCCCTGCACATCCGCCCCGCGCCCGGCCGCGTCGCCGAGACCGTCGCCCGTCTCGGCGAGTGGGCAGACCACCTGCACTCCACCGGCATGCTCGCCGACCTGGCGCTGGTGGCCCACCGCCACCACGCAGGCCGTTGGGGCGCCGACCAGGCCGCCGCCGAAGCCGTCTTCGCGGCCGACACCGCCGCCGCCCTCGCCCAGATCGCCGTCGCCACCACTGCGGCCATCCCCGCTCAAGCGCTCGCCGCCGCGTCGATGACCGACATCGCCGCCACGATCGACCCCGACCCCGCCATCGGACTGCGCGCCGCGCTCGACCACCTCGACCACGCCACCGGCGCCCTGGACCGAACTCTTCGGGACCACACCCTCGCCCTCTCCGCAGCCCGACCCCCTGTGCAGGGCGACCTCGTTGCCGCCACGTGGGTCGCACGTGCCCGGGCGGTCACCGCCTGGCGATCAGCCCAGGTCGAACACCGCGACGTCGGGTCCGCCCTGGTGTCGTTGCTGCACGACCACCACGTTCGAGCCCTGGGCGTGGACCCGGATGCCGAAGCCGTCATCAATCGCCTCGTGCGCACCGCCGCGATGCGCCGCTTGGCCCTCATGCCCCGGGACACCCCGTGATCGCCCTCGACCCGCACACGGCCAACGCGGCGCGCGAAGCCTGCGACCGCATCGCCGCGCACCTGGCCGACCCCGCCCACGCGGGATCCGACCCAGGCCGCGCGCAATCCCTCGCCCAAGGCGCCGCCGGAACCTCACTCCTGCACATCGAACGCGCCCTGACCGGCACCGGCACCTGGTCCCTCGCCCGCCGCTGGACCCGCGCCGCGACCGCCCACGAGATCAGCGCCGGCGACGACGCCGCCCTGTTCGTCGGCGCCCCCGCCATCGCGTTCGTGCTCCACAGCACCCACCACGACGACACCGCACGCGCCGTGGCAACCCTGGACACCGCGGTAGCCGCGCTCGCCCGACGCCGTGCAGCCGCGGCCATGCGCCGCATCGACAGCGGACTCCCGCCCCGACTCGCCGAATACGACCTCTTCCACGGCCTCACCGGCATCGGCGCCCACCTTGCGCACCACCACCCGGGCGACGACGCCCTCGAAGACATCCTCACCTACCTCGTACGCCTGACCACACAGCCGCTGAGACCACCATCCGGCGGCGAACTCCCGGGCTGGTGGGCCTCCCACGACCCCGACCCCGCGATGCCCACCCCGGGCGGCCACGCCAACGTCGGCATCTCCCACGGCGTCTGCGGACCCCTCGCACTCCTGGCAACGACCATGCGCACGGGCGTCACCGTCGACGGACAACGCGAGGCCATCGACCACATCTGCGCCTGGCTGGACGACTGGCGCCAGGACACCGACATGGGCCCTTGGTGGCCACAGTGGCTCACCCACGCCGAACTGCGCTCCGGGCGCGTCGTTCACCACGGCCCGCCCCGGCCCTCCTGGTGCTACGGCACCCCCGGCATCGCCCGCGCTCAACACCTCGCCGCCCTGGCCACCGGCGACACCACCCGCCAGGCCCACGCCGAAGACGCCCTGGTCGCCGCACTCACCGACCCCGTCCAACTCGCCACCGTCACCGGCCCGGGCCTGTGCCACGGCATCGCCGGCATCCACCAGACCACCTGGCGCACCGCCCTCGACGCCACCGACCCCCGCGTCGGCGAACTCCTCCCACACCTGACCGACCTGCTCCTCGCCCAGGCCCGACACCGCGACGAGAACCCGGAGTTCCTCGACGGAGCCGCCGGACTCGCCCTCGCGCTGCACACCGCCGCACACCACACACCCTCCAACTCCGGGTGGGACGCATGCCTGATGATCACCTGACCGAAGACACGACCACCGTCCGCCCAGACCCGCCACGATCGGGCCCGCTCACCGACGCCGTCCTCACCGTCCTCGCCGGCGCGTCCCCCGAACAGACAGCCCGCAAGGCCCGCATCGACCCCACCGAACTCCTCGACGCCGTCGAGACCTACCACGCCGCCGGACGAGCCGCCCTCGACACCCGCGCCGACACCACGTGGCACCACGTCAACATCCGCTTCCCCAACCCCGCCACCGCCGAGGACACCGCCGCCACACGACTGGCCCCGGCCCTGCGCGACCTGACCGACCAAAGGGCAGTCACCCACTGGTGGTTCCTGCGCAAACACCCCCACTGGCGACTGCGCCTGCGCACCGGCCCCCACCCGAACGCCGGCGCCGCCCTCGACGAGACTCTGCACGCCCTGCGCACCGCCGGGACGATTGAGAACTGGCAACGAGCGGTCTACGAACCCGAGACGCACGCCTTCGGCGGCCCCGTCGGCATGGCCGCGGCGCACCTGCACTTCTGTGCCGACAGCGCCGGCGTCCTGGACTACCTCGCCCGCCCCACCCCCCGGATCGGGCGGCGGGAGATCTCCGTGCTGCTGTGCTCGACCATGTTCACCGCCGCCGGCCTGGACCGTTTCGAGACCGGCGACGTGTGGGACAAGGTCGCGGACCTGCGCCACCACACACCCGCCACCGACGGCGGCGGGCAAGAACGTCTCGCCACCCAACTCGCCCGCCTGACCGCTGCGGACACCACCGCCGAAGGACCCCTGTTCCGGCCGGGCACCGCCCTCGCGTTCGCCGCTCCCTGGGCCCGCGCCTTCGCGGCCACCGGACACGCCCTGCGCGCGGGCGCCGACGCCGACACCCTCGAACGCGGCATCCGCCGCTGCCTCGCCCAACTGGTGATCTTCCACTGGAACCGGCTCGGCCTGGGCCCCGACACCCAGGCCCATCTCGCCCGCGCCGCCCGCGCCGCCGCACTCCCCGGCAGCCGACCGTGAAAGACCTCCGCACACTCGCGCGCGTCTTCCCGCTGGTCGAACGCTCCCACCTCACCTGCCCACCCCTGGACCAACGCGTCCGGGAAGTCACCGACATCGCCCACGCGACCGCCGGCGCCCCCGACCCCACCGACGCCGCGTCCCGAGCCCTCAACCTCGCCGCGCTCATCGCCAGCGACTGCGGACTGCCCGACCTCGCCCACCGGTGGTGCCTGGCCCACATCCACGCCTACAAACGCGACCGACCCCTGACCACCGGCGAGGCCGGCTCCGTCCTCGAAGTCGCCCTCAACCTCGCCCGCCTACGCATGCGCGCCCGCGACGGCGACACCGCCTGGCACCTCATCCAGACACTCCACCAAGCGCTGGCCACCAACACCGACGCCGTCCTGCCCGATGCCACCGTGCCCCTGAGCAACCTGACCGGCACCACCACCCAACACCACGCCCTGCGCCGCTGGATCTGGATGGTGCTGCTGTCCGAGGGCACCCGCGCGCTCCTCCTCCACGACCGCTGGACCCAAGCCCTGCGCGTGGTCGAGGACCACAACGGCATCGGCGGCCACCTCCTCGAAGGCCGCCAGATCCGCATCGTCACCCACTGCCTAACCGGCGCATCCGACACCGCAACCACCGTCCTCGAACAAAGCACCACCACCACACCCTGGGAACGCCACACCGCCACAGCCCTCGACATCCTGTGCCGCCACGCCGCCGGACGCCCCACCACCCGCGCCACCACCGACATGATCGAACGCTTCCTCGACACCGAACACACCACGTTCCACGTGCCCTGGGGTCTCGCCGTCGCCGAACTCGGCGCGTACACCGAACACCCCCACACCCACACCGTCCTCGACCACCTGGCCGCCCACGCCACCACAACCGCAGACGGCTACACCGCCCGCCGCGTACTCGGTGCCTGCACCCGAACCCACATCCACCTGGACCGCGCCGCCAGTCTGGCCACGATCGTCCAAGCCTCCGGACTCGGCGCGGGCACCATCCCCGCCCCGCTCCACACGACGCTCACCGCTGCGGTCACTCGCGCCCAAACGATGCTTTCCACTTCGTTCCCGGAGGGCGCTTCCACGGCAAGGGGCAACCCCGAACCTCGTACACCCAGCTGACACGGGCAAGAAGAACAGTCCGCCCACCGGAAGGCCAACCGAACCGCCGGCTCAAGGGGCAGTAACGGGCTTTCAATCCACCGCGCGGTTTCGGCGAGGCGCCTTGAATGGCGGGGACCATCAAGCCACGGGCGGGAGCTTGCGAGCGTCGGCGCCCCAGGGCCCGGGCAGCAACCCGCCCGGTGCCCGGTCTCGCCGAATCCCGGTTGCGTCAGTCGCGGTCCGCTGCGGACAGCGTGTCGGCGATCATGCGGCCGGCGAAGTTCGGATCGTCGGTCAGGCGATTGATGTGCTCCGCGAGCAGAAAGGCGGTTGCCTCCAAGGGAGTCATCTCGTCCTTGGTCCAACATCATTACCGCGCGCGCCACAGGGCGGGCTCAACCCCGTTCCCGCGGCGACAACCAGGCCGGCCATGGTGGGGACGGCTTCGGGACGGACGCTCACGGGCATCATCCGCAGGGTGGCCACGACGTCGGGCACCACACGCTCGATGGGGTCCATTCCATGCTCCGCATAGGCGCCCCGCAGCCACTCCATGACCAGGAAGACGAGCGTGCACGCTCCGTCCAGCACGGCCGCCGCTCCCTGTGGGCCCACCGACGCCACGAACTTGTCCGTCAGCTCCCGTGGTTCCGGATCGCCATCGATCCCGTCCCCGTGGATGCTCCTGAGCCGAGAGCCGATCATCATGAGCGCCGCACCCACGTCCCGACGGGAGCATGCGAGGGATCGCAGTGAGACGACACGGAACACCTCCTCGCACGGCCGCGGGGCAACGCGACACGTCCGCAAATTAGACCCCGAATGGGACTCGGGTACCACGAATCCCGATACCCGCGGCGACAAGTGCTGTGCGTCCCATCTCTCCCACGGCCGCGCAACGTCCACCGGCGAAGCCCGAATCGCCGACCCGCACCGAACCACCCGCCACCTCAACCAAATGATCATCCTCCCGGGACGACCCGACCGTCAGGACCCGGCCGGACCCGGTCCGATGCCGAGCGCCACCTCACACCGGCCCTCGTCCACGACGGTGTCGAGCATCGCCCCGTCGAGGCAGCGCAGGACATGGACGCGGCCAGTCATGCACACCGGGCGTGGCGTTCAGCGGTCCGGTCGGCGCCGAACGCGCCCATGCCCGCCCGCGCGGCAACGATCGTCATCGTGCTCACCGGGCCCTGAAACGACCGGATGATCCAAGGCACGGACCGGCGCGTCACTGCCGATCCGGCTCGGGGACGGGTGGGTTGGTCCGTACGGGGCGCGTAACGGCGCGTACGTCAGCGTCGTGATTGGGGTGTGCCGGTCACGAACGCGGCCCAGGTCGAGGCGGCGAACGAGAGCCCGGGGGCGCGGGGTGGGAGCTTGGAGTCGCTGATCCCGACCTCGTGTTCGGTGTGCGGTTGTGCCTCGAGGCAGTTGCTTGTCGCGCTGTGACTGCTCTTGCGGCGCGGGAACTTGTTCACGGGGCTCCTCCGAGTGGGTGCCGGAACCGCGGGCCCGAGCGCGGGGCAGGCTCGCAGTGTGTGCGGCGGGTGGCGATGCCTCGTGTGGCGTCGCCGAGGCGAGTGTCCGGGTCTTGGTGCCGGGGGCGTTCGACCGTCTGCGGTTGGCGGTTGCGAAGTGCGTCGGCACCGCCACGAGTTGGGATCGCCTCATTTTCCGCCTTCCTGGGCGGGGAGGCGGTACACGGCGGCGAGGGCGCAGATCCGCTGCCGGTTCGGGGTGTCGGGGTGTGGCCGCCATCGGTGCGCAGGCGGGTGCCGTGTTCGCGGTACGCGCGGACGGCGCGGTGCGTGAACTCCCGGGTCCCGTGCGCCGTGGCCTTCACCTGGGGGTTGTCGCGAGACAGGTTTCGGCGAGGTCGCGGTCGGCGTCGAAGTGCGTCCTGCCCCGCCGCGCAGGCAGTCGTCGATGCGGGTGGGGTGGGGGCGGTCGATGTCGAGTTCGATGGCGGCCGTGTCGGGATCCTCGACGCGACGGGTTTCGGGCTCGGTCACCATGTGGTCTTGACGGTGGTGGCGTCGTCCGAGACGCGTGCGGGCGGTGGGCGCGGGGGTGTGTTGCGGCGGTGTGGGGTGCGCCGGTTCGGTCATGGCAGGGGCCGGTGGTCGGGGGCGGGGGCTTCCTCGTCGGGCCGGTGCGGTGCGAGAGCCCTCGGCGTCGGCGCAAGAGCCGGTGCGGGAGTGGGGGCAGCGCCGGCAGCTGCGGCCTGGAGAGCTTGAGCCTCGTCGGCGTGAACCGGGAACACGTCGTTCATGCCGGTGATGCGCAGGATTCTGATCACGCAGCCGTTCTCGTGTTCGTTGCCGGCGACCACGCGCAGGACGCGCCGGTCCGACCCTCGCGTCAGTCTTTGATGCGCGGCGACGAGGACGCCGAGTGCCGTGGGGTCGAGGAAGTCCAGATCGGTGAGGTCGACGATCACGTCGCCGTCGCCGTCGTGGATCGGTGGTGTCAGTTCGTCGTGGAAGGCGAACGCTTCCCACCAGGTGAGGCACCCGTGGGCGGTGACGACGGTGTGGCGCCCGTGCCGGCGGTGGGTGAGCCGGGTGTCGCCGAAGGCGACGACCGGGTTCCCGTCCGTGTCCTTCCACGCGTACCTGGTGGGTGTCATCGGGTCGCCATCCCGGTCGCCGGTGGGCCGGGGTGGGTGTTCGCGTCGTCGCGGGTGTCGGGGGGTGGGAGGCGGCGGGCGTCGAGGTCGACGGTGACGGGGCGGTGGTCTCCGGCGGCGTCCACGTCCGGGCCGGTGAGGACCCGGTAGCTGCCGGGCACCAGGGCCTGCGCCAGGCGTGGGCTGCACAGGATGTGGTCGATGCGGGCGCCCTGGCCGTCGTCGATGTGCGCGTTGACGGTGACGGTGACGTCCCGGGCGAGGGATCCGGCGTTGACCAGGCCGGCGTCGGCGAGCGCCGTGGTGGCGCGGGTGTCGGTGATCCATCGCCGCCCGGGGCGGATCCCGGGCAGACCCGGGGGCAGGGTCTTGTGGGATCGGGCGTGTGCGGGCAGGCGTTCCCACGCGGGTGCGAACTCGACCAGGCCGTCGCGGTCGGGCCACAGGGCGTTGAGGTCGCCGCCGATCAGCGACCACGACGTCGAGCAGGCGTGGCCGAGGAGGGCGTCCGCCTCGATCAGCCGCAGGTCGCCGGAGCAGTGGGGCCATTGCACCGATCGGGTCCTCACCGGCTCCGGGAAGCCGGGAAGGCGCAGGTGGGCGAAGCCGTACCGGTCGTCGAAGTCGGTCGGGGCGAGACGGTCGTAGTGCCGGACCGGGCGCACGCGCGGCCAGCGGATGAAGACGATCTCGTCCAACGGGCCGCGCCGGGAGGGGGTGCGCAGTCCCCGCATGCCCAGGAGGTTCTCCACGCGGAAGAGGAGTTCGCTCCCCTGCTCGCCGTAGTGCCGGCCCTCCTGGAACAGGAGCACGTCCATGTCCGGGACCAGTGCCGCCACCGCGGCCAACGGCCGCAGGTCGTGGCCCGTGCCGTCCCCACGCCTGCCGCCGTTCTCGTAGTTGTAGGTGACGACCGTGGTGACGAGGTCACGGGACCGGGCCGACACGCAAGCGTCGTACGTGTGCGTGTGCGTGTGGGTGGCGGTGTCGGCGGCTGCGGCGGCCGCCTCGCGCGTCACGGCCGTTCCCCGGGGGTGTGGGTCCAGTGCGCGGGGCGCCGGCGCAGGTAGGCGTCGAGGTCCTCGCCGCGGTCCCACAGCGTGCGGGCCAGGGTGTGGACCCGTTCCGTCAGTGCGGTGTCGAGGTGGCGGGTCGCCCCGGCCAGGACGCCGTGCTCGTCGTAGTGGATGCGGTAGACGGCGTCGCCCAGGGTCACGCACTCGGGCAGGTCGCCGCCCTCCCAGGTGTCGGCGTGGAGCACGCGGATGTGTTCGCCCTCGCGTGCGCGCAGGGCCAGGACGTGGAGTTCCCACTCGAGGTACGGCGAGCGCGGCTCCGCGACCACCCGAACCCGACCCAGCACGACGGCCCTTTCCCTCGCGGCCCGGGTCCGCGCGCGCCACGAGAGGGCCTGTTCGCCCAGGCGTTCGATGGCGTCGGTCCACCGGCCCTGACTGTAGGCGACCCACGAGGGGTTGCCCGGTTCGGCGAAGACCTGCCCGACCTCGATCTTCCAACTGACCGCCACCGTCAACTCCCCCTCCCTGGTAGCGAAGTCCTCCAGGTAGGCGTCGACACCCAGGCGGGTACCGGCGGCGCCGGTGAACGGATCCATGCTGTCGTGCTCCTTCTCGATCGAGGGTCGAGCCGCTTGGGCGGCATGGCTTGGAACGGCGGACGGTGTCAGGGGCGCGTACCGGGGTCCGCTCGCGGGATGTGAGCCGGCTGGATGGTGAAGTCCCAGGCCGGGGGCGGGACATGGCGGCCGTGAGGACCGAACTGACGCCACGGGCGCCCCGCCCGGGCCGGGTTCGCGTTCGGTGGCCGGATGGTGGGTGGCGAGGTGAAGCGGGCGTCGGCGGTGCCGAGCCGCCACATGTGGTGCAGCACGCGCGGAGCGGCCCGCGAACGCACCAGGATCCGGGTACGCGGGAGGCGGCCCTCGTAGACGGCGACCACGGCCCCCAGCGCCTCCCCCAGGGACACGACCCGGTGAGCGCGCCCCTCCAGGGTCAGGACGAAACCGCGATCGAACGGATGCAGGAAGACCTCCGGAACCGCGGATGTCGAGAGGTTCACCGCTCCCCTCCCGCGGCGGGTGCGGGCGGGCGAACCGGCCGCACACGTACGGGGAGCCGGAACCCGTCGCCGGTGCGTATCTGCGCAGCGAACGCAAGCGGGCAGCACGAGGACGGGGATAGGCGTCGGGACGAGGCCAATGAACGCTTCCTTCCGTATGCGAAGTCGCAGTAGCGAACGCGCCGAAACACGCGACTCGGGTGGGCCGACCGGAAGCCGTCCACGGCCGGGGCATTGACGGGTGTGACGGGGGCGGTCGGGGGTCGACGGACGACCGGTGTGTGGCGGTGGTGTCGAAAAATCACGGCCCGCCCTGTGAAGGGCCCGGGGCGGTGGCGCGGGTGTGGCGGTAGCCCAGGTGCAGCACATGCAGGGGAACGGTCCCGGCGTTGTGGGAGAACCCGTTCGGCACGTCGGGGGCCAGGATCAGGGCGTCACCGGGACGCATCCCGATGTGCGACAGGCCCCGCGCGGCGGCGCGCTCCGCGCAGCGCGTCCCGCCCAGGCGCAGATCGACCACGATGCCGGCGTGTCGGTCCGAGAGCGGGTCCAGGGCGATGTACACGTCCAGGTCGGTCCGTATCCCGCCGTCCGCCCCGTCGGTCGGCGCGAGGGTGCCGCGGGTGTGCGGTTCGTGCAACCACAAGGCGCAGCAGACCGGTTCGATGCCGCCGGCGCCCGCGAGTTCACCCACACGATCCGCCACCGCCCCCGACCGGGCAACCGCGGCGAATACCGGCGACACGTGATGCACGTCGACGATTCGCAGCGCCGGCCCCGGCTCACCCGATCGCTGCGGGCGTTGCGCAGTCGCGAATCCGACCCGGTGCCGGGCACCGGGCAACAAGCGCCTGGCGGCAGCTCGGCACCGCTCCACGCTCTCCTCGTCCAGGAGTGCCGGCGCGGCGGCCAACCCCAGGGTGCGGAACGCGGCCGCGGTGTCGGACGGCGGGAGGGAACGGTCGAACGGCGTGGCGTGAGCGGACACGGGAACTCCCGGGGTACGGAGGAAGGTTCAGGGGTGGAAGGCCGGTTCCGTGCGGCGCGGGGCTCGGAAACCACACGCGGGACGGCGTTCTCGAGAAGCCGCGTCCCGAGCGGCAGGCCCGGTGGAGACGGAGTGTGAACGGGACTGCGTTTGCGGGGAGTTCGCTTCACGTGTCGTCCACCTGCTGTGTGATCGGGGGATTCGTCCGGGGCCGGGTAGTAGTAGTCGTCGGCGACGTCTGCCACCAGAGCGTCGAACTCGCTTGAGCCCGGGCCGAAGTGCTCCCGAGCCACGCGCCACAGGTCGTCGCCTGGATCTGCCGGGTCCATCTCGTCGCACGCGACCACCGCTGCGGCGCAGTCGTGCGCCGTGGCCAGGGGTTGTCGCCGACCGCGTGCGGCACGCGGTGCCGCCGCCGGGCCTTTCCCGACGTGTCATCACCACCTTGCCCGTTCCAGCGACCCGTACGGTCGCCGTCACCCCCGCTTCCGGGCCCGAGGAGGGAGCCGTAAATAGCGCGACCACCTCGCTCCGGGCGTGACCACGCCCCTCCGCGCGCCAGGTCCGCGCCGCGACGAGGGGCGGCGTCGAGCGTGACCCATCGCTGCCGGGTTGCATGTTTCGTGTCCTTTCGGATCGCGACGATCGGCCGTGGCCGTATCTGGAAGAGCGGTGGTGGCCCCGGCCGCCTCGATGCCACCACCGCTCCACGCGGGCCCGGCACCATTGACGGGCCCAATCGCCCCGCCCGCGCAACTCGAACCGCAAGGCCGCGCACGCGGCAGGGTGTTCCAGGATCCGAGCGGCGCGCGGCCGTTTCACCACTCGGGTTCGTTCCTCGGACAGGTCGCTCAGCGCGCGCCCGGGTCGGGAGAGACCACCCCACCGGAGACCGGATCGGGGGGACGTATGCGATGCCGGGCGAGCACGGCCATCACGTGTTCGAACACCACATCGGGCGTGACGCCCTCGGTATGGACCACCGGCCCCCGGGCCGGGAAGGCACGATACGGACCGTGGTACTCGACCATGCGACGCAACCGCTCGACATCGGCGGCCAACTCCGCATCCCCCGGAAGGGCGGGCCGTCGCTTCCGCAACCGACGGGCGAGGGTCTCGGCACTCGCGGTCAGGTGAACGGTCACGCAGGGCGTCCGCAACTCATGGCGGTAATCGACCAGAAGCCGCTCGACACCACACACCGACCGCCCGTACTCCTCGGCATGGGCCCAGCACACGCTGCGGACGTAGCCGTCGACCACGAACACCGGAGCGTTCACCGGCTGATCGCACATCTCCGACACCACGCGAAGCCCACGCACCCGATCCTCGAAACCCGACCGCCAATCACGAGAACCCGCGCCGGGGCCCCGGACCGGTGCGACATCGCCACCAACCCCGCCACAACCCAACGCCTCACACACCAAGGCCGCAATCGTCGACTTGCCCACGCCACGCGGACCCTCGATCACCACCATCCGCGCGACCACCGGTGACGACACTCTGGGATGAGCCATGACAATCACGTCGAGCACCCATGGACGGGAGGACCAACCAAGGGGTCGTGACATCGGCGTCCGCCGGATTCCGGTCGCGTCGGGGCGCCGACGGCCGCCCTTGCGTCGGAGCGCCGAAGCGAGGAAGTCGGGCCGCGCACGAGCGCACGTACGATGCCCACACGGGGCATCGTGCATCGAACCTCGGAGGAGGCCGACTGCGGTAAGCCCTGCGCTTGCCTCCCAGCGTCGACTTCCGCGCTCGCGTTGTGGACACCGTGCCGCAGCACCAGATGCTCGGCGCGGGCGTAGTCCGCGGTCTGCCAGAAGACGAGCTTCCCGTCACAGCCGTCGGCCTGCACGCCCCAGACGCCGTCGAGCGCGTCCACCATGCACATCCCCCGACCGGACTCCCACCCGTCGCCAGCGGCCAACACACAGGGTTCGGCCGTTGTGTGGTCCCAGACCTGGAAACGCACCTGCGCCTCTACCCGGTACGCGCCCAACCGCAGACGACCACCGGTCACATCACCGTGCTTCAAGGCGTTGGCCAGGATCTCGCCCGCCGCCAGCCCCACCGCCTCACAGGTGGCGGCTTCCACGCCCAATCCGGCCAGCCAGGACACCAGTTCGCGACGCAGGACCTGCGCGTCCTTCACGGTGGCTCGCTCCCGGGTCCAGTTCGTGCTGTCGAGACGGCTATCGGACACGGCAATTCGACCTCCTCGAATACGTTGGCGCCCGCCCAGCCGCGGATGATGCCGCTGGGCATAGGCACTGGACGGCGACTCGGAGACAGCAACTCCATCGACGGCTCGAACAGTGGGGTATCGGTACGCGGAGCCTGGACTTGCAAGGAGACAACCGGCGTAGCGGTTGCCCTCGACCTCCGTTGATGGAACGGTGATCCGCATGTGTCTACCATTGCGGTTCCGCAGAAGCGTCTCCAGGTCGCGGCACCGCCATCTCACCGCCATCCGGCCTGCGGTTTCGTCACAGAAATGGGCTTGGTGGCAACGAATCCCGCTACTCCAGATCGGCCAATTCCGATCATAAGTTCCCGCTCGATCACTCTTGGTAGCCAAAGTCACGGGCGGCGCCACACATGGACGGCGGCAAGGTGGCGGTCCGCGCACGGAAGACCAACCCCCGCCATCGCCAAGGTGAGCATGTGCACCGCGCTGGCTTCGGTGTGGCTGCCGGCAACCGGTGTCGTCACTCGGCCAAACGGCAACTCGGCCACCGGATCGCCACTTTGCGCGGGCGACGAACTCGCCCGATGGGGTCCGGCGCAATCACGCTTGCACACGCCACCGGGCCGCGGAACACGGGCACGGCACAACCGTCGCCGCTGCGCCAGCGCCTCGCCGCCGGGCCGGATGCACCTGCTTCTCCACAACCGGCACCGCTCAGGCGTGGGCGGACACACAGGAAGAAGCCTGCGGTCCAACGTGAGAGTCCTCGCCTGCGCACCGATCACTGGGGCAGCCGCGCCTTGACCATGTGGTTCCTCCGGCCCGCCGGGAGGTCACATTGCGGCGGACCGGGCGTGACAGGCCCGCCGACATCCCGCGGCGTCAGCTTGGCCGGCAACTCAAGCAAGCATCAACAGGCCACCTGATTGCCCGGATCAGAGAACTGAGCAAGGGGAACGAACACTTGATCACCGAGCGAGACGCGTTGGAAGGGGGAGAACCCGGCGCTCGAGGGGCAGTTGGCTGAGACGGACGAAGATCCGGCCGGGCGCCGAGACCAGCCGTCGCAGAACGAACCGTGCGGAGAATACCTGCGACACCGAGTGGGCGATGCCGGCGACCCCGCGAGACGCGGTGGCCGGCATGCTCCTCCACACGCGGGTCCGGATCCGCTGCCGGCTCCCGGGCAGATACGCATGCACCGCGGCTCAGGTGCCGCCCAGCGAAACTCGGGCAACCACGTCCCAGCGGTAGGCAGCGCATTCGCGCCTGAGTTCCACCAGGTCCACACCGTCGACACGTACCACGACACGCGGCCAGCCGTGCAGGATCTCCACCCGCTCGATCACTTCGGCCGCCGGTCGGGCACGATTCGAGTAGGCGATGCCCAGGTGGGGCCGCAGAAGCGCGGTGGGGCCTCCCGCGGGCGCTCCGGCCCGGGCCAGGACAGGGTGTAGGTCGATCACCGGTTTCCAGAGGGCGACGCTGTGGCGCAGCGAGCCTTTGGACCCGGTCAGAGGGTCCACCGACAACTCGAAAGCGTCCGGGGCCTGCCCCCGAACGCGATCGACGAGCTCCGCCAGGAGGACACGGTTCGTGTCCGCCGCGTCTGCGACCTTGTTCAAGGTGATGTGCAGCCTCCCGGAGGGCACCGGATCCAGCGCCGGGCCCGCGACGAAGGCCTGGCAAACGTGGGCTTCCCGGATCAAGGCTTCCTCGTGGGCGAAGGTGAGCATCCCGTGGTAGGCGCGTCCACCGTTCCATCCGGGACGGTCCCAGTGGTCGACCGTGGTCGACACGGCGCGAAAGGCGGCCCAGTCGTGCTCGGCGATCACCCTCGCGTCGACCAAACTCGGTAGCGGGTCCGCCGGAAACGTCGCCGGGTCCGACCGCAGGCTCGCGGTCACGCCGCTTCCGATCCGTCGTCGTGCGACACCGTGGTCCTCGCCTGACGTAGGAAACGCATCATCGGGTTCGCCGACAGCGGCTCATCCTCGTTCGCAGCCCGACGTTGGACACGCGGTGTGGTGGGGAGGCAGGTTCAGCAGTGTCGGCCGGCACCGGCTGCCGCCGTCGGTGGCGGTGCACTCTCACCACGACGGGATTCCGTCCTGCAGATAGCGCGGTCGACCGTCGTCGAGCGCCGCCATCGCCTGACCGGCGCGCCTGCCTTGTCGATCGGTGAGCAGGTCCAGCGCCCGGTCACGGGGAAAGAAGGCGCATTGCGCCAGTTCTTCGTCACGAGGACGCAGGGTTGCGCAGATGTTCGGGGGCAACGTTCCGCCATCGAAAACGAACGCCAGGAGGTCGTCCCACGGACCGTGCGGGGCGACCCAATCCACGCACAACAAGGACCTGACGGTGATCGTCAGGCCCAGTTCCTCGGCAAGTTCGCGTCTGGCGGCCTCCACGGGAGTCTCGTTGGCCTCGGCCATGCCCCCGGGCAGGTCCCATCCCGGTTTGTACGTCGGGTCCACCAACAGGACGCGCCCGTCGGTGTCCTGGAGCAGCACGTCGGCCACCACACGTTTGCGCGCGTGCGTCGCGTTGCCTTCCGCCAGGTAGGCGTCCCACTGCGGACCGTGCCGCTCGGACGGGGGTTTCACGCGCATGTGGCCGTCTGTGCGGTGGTCGGGACGAGAGGCCTCAGATGGCGGGTGCGTTGGCGGTTGACCGTCTTGACGCCGTCCAGGAGTTCACCGACGGCTCGGACATCGCGGTAGGGGTCGAGGGATCTGGCGAGGCGGGTCAGGTCACGCGTGATCCTGACCGAACCGATCGTCCGGCAACCGTCCAAGAGGTCCCTCCCCACTGCGGAGGCCCGTTCCGGCTCCCGCTGGTCGACGAGAATGCGAGCGAGACGAATGCTTCCGAAAGCATGCCCACGTCCGCGCTGTTGATCCCGGAGTTGCACCGCCCGTCGCGCCTCGAGTTCGGCGGCGGCGAACAACCGCAGATCGCGCAGCATCAGGGCCGTCTCCCCTGCGAGTGCGCCGTCGTCGAACGGGGGAACCCACCACGGTCGGGGGCTGGCGTCCGTCCGGCCGAGTTCGCGTCGGGCATCTGCCATCGCGCCGTAGGCGCCGGCGCGGTCACGGCTGCGGGCGAGAGCGCGTGCTCGCATCGCGAGCAAGCGTGCGGACAATGCCGGTACGTGTTCCCCGGTGCCGAGCATCATGATTGCCGAAGTGGCCAGGTCGGCGGCCTCCCCCGGCTGGTCACCCTCCAGGGCGAGGTGGCTCATCGCGGCCAGGACGTTCGCTGACATCGAGGCATCGGGAACCGCTCGGGCGAACAGCAGCGCCTTCGAGAAGTGCGCGTGCGCGAGGTCGTCACGACCGAGATCGTGGGTCATCCACCCAGCCATGTGCGTCAACACCGCGGCGGTTCGAAACGCCGGTTGTCCGTCGCTCTCGCGGGTGTCGAACAGTGCGGGCGCGACCCTGTGTTGCAGGTAGCGCAACACTCCGGGATAGACCTGTCCCGCGCCAAGGAGTCGATCCGACCGGCGGAACGCGTCCACGGCCTCGACGAAGGAGAGATCGGCGACGTCGGCCCAGGCGACGCTCGCCGGATCGATCACGGTTGCCGCCCGGCGGGACCGTGTCGCGGTGACGGGCTCGGTAGCCACGCCGAACAAGGCGGCGGCCGGCTCACCGAGCATGTGTTCCAGAACTCGACGCGTGTGGGCGTGGGGCAGCGACCTGAGATCCCCGGCCATCCATCGTTCGAAGGTCCGCTTGGACACGGCCACCCGCTGCAACGCCGGCTCCCGCTCTCGCGCGGCCAACGCGTCGCGAGCCAGGGCGAACTTCACGTCGAACGTGGAGAACAGACTCCAACCCCGCTCCAGCACCAGCGTGCGAAAGAGCGTGCTGCGCATAGCTGCTCCCTTCTCATCGCATCATGCACCGGTCTCAGTGAACGGATTCGTCGCCTGACGGACCGCGATCGAGGCGGTTGTCACCGCGACCGGTCCGGATCCGCGGCAACGGAGTGGTCGGTCAGCGTCTCGGTCGGCCAGGCGGGTTGGTGGATCTCCCCGCCGATGGCAGTCCCTCGATCGCCGTCGCGAGAGTGTCTGCCGCCTCGGCGGTCCGTCCCGCGTTGCAGGCGCCTCGCGGTGTCGATCCGGACCACTCCCCCACTGACGTTCGACGATCACGCCGTGGAAGCGTGGCCGACGCACGGCTTCCCTCCCTCTGGCCTTCGCACAGCGGAATCGCCGAGGCTTCGCCTGAGCGAAAACCACAGCTCGCTACGCCCCCCGGTACACATGGTGACCACGATCAGCATGCCGTTCTCGGCTATTCTCGGCAACACGTCCGGACACATTGCCTCAGCTTCGCTTGTCGGGGCTCGGCACGGGCCATCACACTGGCCTCCATGGCCACTCACTCCAGCAGCACGCCGAAAGAGGTACCCGCGTCGGCGTTCCGGCGCGAACTCGGTTTTCGTTTGGCGCAGTTGCGCGAGCGGGCCGACATCACCCAGGACCAGGCCGCCCGGGAAGCGGGCATCGTACCCTCGAGCCTGAGTCGCGTGGAACGCGGTCTTCGCAGCATCAGCTCGGAACTCGTCACCAAGCTTCTGGATGCCTACGCGGCCGCTCCCAAGGAACGCGCAGACCTCCTGGCCCTGGTCTCCGAGGACCGCAGCCGCACACGACCGTGGTGGAGAAAGCACAACGCCGTGGTAGGGAAGACCCAGTACGGGGCGCTGCTCGCCCTCGAGGCCGGCGCCAGGCGTCTACGCAGCTACGACCTCGCGGTGATCCCGGGCCTACTCCAGACCGACGCCTACGCGGAACACGTGATCCGGACTCTGCGCCCGGAACTCGACCGACGTCAGGTGCAAGCCCTCGTCGATGTCCGCGTCACCCGTCGACACCGGCTGCGCGAGTCGGGCATCACCCACCACGCGATCATCGAGGAAAGCGCGCTGACACGGCCCGTCGGCCCGCCGGACATCGTGCGCGGCCAACTCGGGTCGCTCCTCGAAGACGCCCCGGGCTGCCGGTTCCGGATGCTTCCCACCGCGGTCGGTTGCCATCCGGGGCTGTACGGATCCTTCCTCCTCGTGGACTTCGCCGAGCCCTATCCCGGCCTCGCCTGGACCGAGGACTTCACACAGTCCAGCTACACCGAGGCCCCGGAGCGGGTGAAAAGCTACGACCGCGCCTTCACGCAACTCTGGGACTTGGCCCTTCCGCCCCCGGAAACACGCGCTCACATCGAAACGAAGATCAAGGAGCTGCCCTCGTGAACAATCCCGCCCCGGTCTCCGTACCCAAACCTTCGGCCGCGTCCCTCGACCTCGGATCCGTCGTCTGGGCCAAGCCGTCCGCAAGCCTGGGGAACGACAACTGCGTCGAGTACGGGTTGTGCGGCGAGTTCGTGGTGTGGCGCGACTCCAAGAACCCAGACCAGGGACCTCTCGTCTACACCCGCGAGGAGATCCGAGCCCTGGTCCATGCCGCACGCGCCGGCGAGCTGGACTACTTGATCTGACAACCGCCCTACGGCCGTCGCCCAAGGTGAGGCAGCACGCACCGCAAGCGCGGCTGCCTCACCCGGACAGGTCGCGGGGCGCAATCGGCCGGCACCAGGCGCGTTAAGAAGTCGTTTCATTTGGCATATTGGCGGTAGCAGATCAATGCGGCAGCGATGCTGACGAACGCGCCGAAGTGCGCCGCCTTGACCTCGTATCGGCGGTGGAGACGGCGGAAGGCGTTGAGCCAGGACGTTGGGTCGGCCGCGCGGCGAGGTGCCCGCTGGGCGGGTCCTTTTCCGCGCGGCCTCCCGCCGAACCGGAC
>NZ_JBVHLU010000130.1:0-25113 GCF_055558835.1 Embleya sp. NPDC025285 | reverse complement strand
CCCCCCCCCCCCCCCCCCCCCCCCCCCCCCCCCCCCCCCCCCCCCCCCCCCCCCCCCCCCCCCCCCCCCCCCCCCCCCCCCCCCCCCCGCGCCCGGACCCACGGTCCGACATTCACCACCCGGCAGACCCGGTCACTTTTCGACGAGCACCGGGCTGCTCCACCAGATTCGGGGATTCTCGCATGTCCGACACCTCCCGCGCACCCGAGCGCCACACGCTCGACGACGCCGCCACCGCGCTCCTGGCGGACAGCATCCGCCGGCTCGCCCCCGGGGTCGCCCGCATCCGCGCCCACCGCACCCCCAGTGGCCGGTACCTGGCCACCGCCCTCGACGACCGGGGCCGACCCGTCATCCTGCCCGCGCCCGACGCGATCACGCTGGGCCGCTGGCTGGGCACGCGCTTCCCCGCCGCCCGGTGGGACGTCCCGCACGTCTACGACATCGCCACGGGGCACCTGGTCGACGCCTCGATATCGAGGGGCTGCTGATGGCGCGTATCCGCACGATCAAGCCCGAGTTTTTCGAGAGCGACACGCTCGCGATGGTGTCCCTCTCCGCCGAGCGCACCTTCGCCGGCCTCTGGCCGCAGGCCGACGACTACGGCCGCTTCCGCGACAACCCTTCCCTCCTCCACGGCCGGATCTGGGCCGTGCGCGGCGATCAGCACTCCACCCAGGACGTCGCCGACGACCTGCGCCAGCTCGCCGCCGTCGGCGTGATCTGCCGCTACTTCGGATGCGACGGCAAGCCCTACCTGCACGTCACCAACTGGGCCGAGCACCAGAAGATCGACAAGCCCGGCGCCCCTCACTGGCCGTCCTGCCCGGTGCACCAGCCCACGCAGCGCTGCTCGCGATGCAAGGGCCCGTGCGCGCACCCGCACACCCTCGCCGAGGCTTCGCCGAGCCCTCGGCGAGCCCTCCCCGACCCCTCGCCCGCCCCTCGCGCGATCGCGCCGAGCCCTCGACCCGACGCCCCGACGACGGCCCCCCTGCCGGTCGAACCTTGCGCCCAACCCGGGCCGGTTCCTCACGCCCCGACCGCCGGATCCGGCGAACCCGCAGGTCAAGCCCCACTCGGGGGGCCCTCTCCGAACTCTCCCCCAGCACTCCACGAGGACTCCCCGAGGGCTCCCCGAGCCCTCCCGGAGCCCTCGGCGCCTGGACCTGGGACCTGGGACCTAGGACCTCCCTCCGGGGGGCGCACGGCGCCCGCACCACACACGGTCGCCCTCGCGGCGCAAGAACCCGCCGACCACCCGGCACGCGCCTCCGGCGACACCGTGAGCACCGGGGTCCTGCTCGGCGAGTACGTCTCCCGGTGTGCGCAACGCCCGCCGGAAGGCTTCCTGGGGCACTTGGGCAAGGAGATACGCACCCTCCTCGGCGAAGGCCACGACCCCCACACCCTTCGTACCGCTCTGGAGCGCCTGCGGGCCAAGGCGCTGAACCCGAGCACCTTGCCCAGCCTGGTCAACGAGGTCCTCAACCCGCCCACGGGCGACCCGGGCGGATACCGCCCCTGGACCGAGCCCACCGACGAATCCGGCTACTGGGAGGACATGTGACCGAGCCCCGCACCCCCGACCGGCATGTGCTGCGGATGCTGCGCATCCTCGCCGACCGGCGCATCGACACCGACGCCCCCGACACCGAGGTCGAGGACGCCCGCGCCGAGGCGATGCGCGCCGCAGCCCTGCGCATCCCCGACCTGTACGCCGCCGCCGAACCCGAACACCCCGACGTCCTCGCCTGGATCGACGAGGTCCTGGCCGCCACGACACCGGGCCCCTCCGGCATGCGCCGGATCACCACCGGGCCCACCCTGCACCTGGTCGGCCTCACCGGACGCGGCAAGACCCATCAGGCGTACGGGGCCATCCGCCGCCTCGTCGCCAGCGGATGCGGCATGGGCTGGACGGCCATCAACGCCGTAGAGATGCAGGCCCGCACCCGGGTCCGCGACGGCCACGACGCCGAGGGAGCGGTCCTGCGGCTGATGCGCAGCCCACTGCTCCTGCTCGACGACCTCGGCGCCGCCGCAAAGGTCACCCCGTGGAGCGACGACGTGATGTACCGCCTGATCACCCACCGGTACGAACGCCGGATGCCGACGGTCATCACCTCGAACCTCAAGCCGGCCGAACTCGGCCCGCAGCTGGGCGACCGCGTCGCCTCCCGACTCACCGAGATGACCGTCCGCGTCCTGATCAGCGGACCGGATCGCCGCCGCCTCAAGGCCGAACTTCGGCACAGCGCCTGAACGCCGCGCCCCGGCCGGGCGCCTACGACCCCACGACCGGCACAACCCCGTCGTCCGCGTCCGGGACGACCGGGGGAATGGAGCACACCCTCATGTCGATCACTGCGCAGCACCCCCACGCCCCGGTCTTCCGCAGCCTCGGTGACCACACCTGGCGGCAAGACGCCGCCTGCCGAGGCCACGAGGACCCCGACCTGTGGTACCCGGCTCCCGCCCAGACCGAGCGCATCGCCGCCGCACAGGCGATCTGCCGCTGGTGCCCCGTGCGCACCGACTGCCTCGACGCCTCCCTGGAGACCGGCGACTTCCACGGCGTCCAGGGCGGCCTCACCGAGGACGAACGCCGCAAGGCGCGCGCCCAGCGCACCCGGCGCCTCGACCCGGACCGCGTCGCCGCCACTCTGGCCGGCCAGCGCATCCACCTGACCGCGCACGAACGACGCGCCGTCGCCTACGAAGGGGACACCATCGGCATCTCCCGCGAACGCCTGGCCCTCCTGCTCGACGTCGACCCCTCGCGCCTGACCCGCCTGATCCGCGAGGGCCGCAACGCCGCCCGGGCGGCCATACCCCACAGCGAGGCCGCGTGACCACTCCCGCGATCCCAGCCCGCGTCACCACCTGGGACCGTGTCGCGATCGTCCTGCTCGGCAGCGTGGGCTTCGCCCTGAGCTACGACGCACTGCGGCAGATGGCCGTCGCGATCCACGTGCGCGGCCACCTCACCGCGCTGTTCCCCCTGCTGATCGACGGCTTCATCGGCTACGGCGTCCGAGCACTCCTGGTCCTGCGCGACGCGCCGCTGGCCGCCCGGGTCTACACGTGGGCGCTCTTCCTGTCCGCCACCGCCGCCAGCATCTGGGCCAACGCCCTGCACGCCGTCCGCCGCAACCAGCAGGGCGACCCCACCGGTGGCGAGGGCCTGCGGCTGGGCGACTCGACCGTCGGCGTCCTGTCCACCCTCGCACCACTCGCCCTGGCCGGCGCGGTCCACCTGTACATCCTCATCGCCCGCCGAGCCCACCCCACCGACCGGCCGGCGACCCTCGCGGACACCCGGACACCGACCCACCCCTCCCCGGGTCACCTGCCCGGGTCGACCCACCCGACCGGGACACCGCCGACCCCGGTCGCGGCAGGGGTCGGACCCACCCGGGTCGCCACCGTGCTCGCGGACACCACCGGGACAGTGGCCCACCCCTCCCGGACACCCTCCGCAGGACAGCCCACCGGCGGGCACCAACGCGACCGGGACAGCACCGACCCCGACACCGACCGAGGTCGTGACCTGCGCGGACAGCCCCGGGACACCCCCGGTCACACCGGCGCCGGTCACCCACCGACCGGCGGTGCGCCCACCCCGGACACCCGGCGACCCCGCCCGGTCACCGACCCGGCACCGCTCGACCCACACCACCTCGCGCTCGCACGGCAAGCGGTGTCCGAGGCCGGTCGGACAACCCGGTCGGTGGTCGCCGACGCCATCCGGGGACAGGGTCTCCCGCTGTCCAACGCGCGACTGACCGACCTGATGCGCGCGCTGAAATCCCCACCGGGAGAGGCAGCGGCGGCCGACCCCGGCTGACCGACCCCGGCATCCACGCGGCGGGTGTCCGCGCCGGACAACGCGTCCGGACACCCGCCGCGCCCTCGCCCGGCCCCGCCCCGCCCCGTCACCGAGACCGAAGGAACCGCATGACCGACGCCCCCACCACGCGCGACGAGATCGACGCCTGGCTGATCACCCTTCTGGCCTGCGACCGCCTGCACACCGCCGTCCGGGGCCCCGCCGGGACCTGGATCGTCGCGCGCACCCCCGACAGTGCGCCGCTCGTCCTCGACGGCGTCGAGCAGGCGCGCGGCTTCATCGCCGACGTGCAGTCGCAGGCCCGCCGCGAAGCGCGCCGGGAGGCGGCGTGAACGCCGCCCCGGATCGGACTAAAGGCCCTATTTCTGCAGGTCAAAACCTTACGGGCGTTGCCCGAGCAAGCTGTCCCTTTGGAAACTCCACGCCGGCCAATGGCCGACGAGGAGTTTCCAAAGGACCCGCCCCCGAGGGGGCGGGAGACGCCGCGCGCCGGGGGGCGGCCGGCGGGGAGCACGCGACCGAAGGCGGCCACGTGCGGGGGGAAGATCTCGACCCAGACGACGAGCCCGCCGACGAAGCCGAAGCCCGTTCACCGCTCGCACGTCGCCGTCTGCGCCAGAACGCGCACCGCGACCGCGTGCGCAGCGTCCGTCTGAGCCACGACGAACTCGCAGCCATCGAGTACGCCGCCGACCTGACCCGCATGACCGTCGCCGGATTCATCGCCACAGCAGCCGTCACCGTCGCCCGCGACGCCGACACCGCCCACGCCACCATCGCCGACCAGCGAGCCCTGGTCCAAGAGTTGATGACCGCAGGCGCGCAGATGGCGCGCGTCGCCAACAACGTCAACCAGATAGCGCGCGTCCTCAACTCCGGCGGCACCCCAACCGCGGTGACCGACACTCTCGCGGCCGTGCGCGCGGCCGTGGCCCGCCTCGAAGACGCGGCACTGGCCGTGGCCCGGCGGTGAGCGATGGTCCCCGACATCGGCAAGAAACCCGGCACGCGAACGCACGGACTGCTCGCCTACCTCTACGGCCCCGGAAAGCGCGACGAACACGACGACCCGCACATAGTCGCGTCCTGGCAGGACGGTCTCGCCCCCGACCCTGGCCGCGACCCCACCGCCACACTCGCCCAACTCACCGACCGGCTCGACCTCCCCGTGACGGCACTGGACACCACCCGGCGTCCCGATGCCCACGTGTGGCACTGCCCGGTACGCACCGCCCCCGGCGACCGCGTCCTGTCCGACGACGAGTGGGCCCAGGTCGCGCGCCGCATCATGCACGCCACCAACATCGCCCCCATCGGCGACGACCAGGCGTGCCGCTGGATCGCGGTGCGCCACGCGGACGACCACATCCACCTCGTCGCCACCCTCGTCCGTCAGGACGGACGCAGACCCCGACGCCACAACGAACGCATCAACGCCCAAGCCGAATGCCGCAAGATCGAAGCCGAATTCGGCCTGCGCATTCTCAACCCCGGCGACCGCACTGCAGCACCCCGACCCACCAGCGCCGAGCGGTTCAAAGCGGAACGACGCGGGCAGGAAGCAACCTCGCGTGAACTCCTGCGCGAAGCCGTGCGCCGAGCCGTGGCGGGCGCGGCCGACGAGGCCGAGTTCTTCGACCGGCTCACCGAGGCCGGCCTACGAGTGAACAAGTGGACCGCGACCTCGGGCGACGTCACCGGCTACAGCGTCGCGCTCCCCGGCGACCGCAACGCCGCAGGCCAACCCATCCGATTCGGCGGCGGGAAACTCGCCCCCGACCTCTCCCTGCCCCGCATCCGTGCCCGCCTCGGCGACGCCACGCCCACCGACCGACGACGCATCGCCCCACCCTCCCCGCGTCCTCGACCCGCTCAGGCCCGACGCGACGCGACCTTCGTCGTCGAGCGCACCCTCCTGATCCTGGCCCAAGACGACGACGGCGCCGCCGCTGCCCACCTGGAAGGCGTCGGAGCGCTCCTCGACGCCCTGTCCCAGACGTCCTCCGCAGACGTGCGCAACGAACTGCGAGAGGCAGCCGCGTATTTCGAGCGGGCGAGCCGCAGCCACGTCCGCGCCGCACGCGCCGACCGACAGGCCCTACGACGCATCGCCCGCGAACTCGTCCACGCCGGCACCACGACTGGACGCGGTGAAGACGGCGGGGCCACCGCGATGGTGCTCTGCACCCTGGTCGCGGTCGTCCTTGCCGCCGTGCGCTGGCACTCGGCCCGCGGGCACGCCCAACAGGCCGCAGCAGCCCGCGTCAGCGCCGAACACCTGCGCGCCGCATACCTGGCCGCCTCGGCACGCCCGATGCGCGCCATGCGCACCGCAGGCCGAGCCCTGCCCCCGGCCGTCCGCGAACACCACGCCGACACCCTGCGCACGGTCCTGCCGGAGGCGACCGCGCAACTCCTGGATGACTCCGGACGCGCCGCCCTGGCCGCCACCCTCGCCCAAGCCGAACACGCCGGCCACGACGCCCACACCCTCTTGGCCGCAGCCGTCGCGGAACGCGAACTCGGGTCCGCCGACGACGTCGCCGGTGTCCTCGTCTGGCGTCTTCGACGCCTGGGCAACCTGCCCACCACGCCGCGACGCCGAACCGGTGGACAACCGCGAACCATCTCCGTCGACCCCCGGCCGTCCGCCCCGATGGCCCCGAGCCAGGCGGCTGACACACGACGGCGTGAGCACCGCCGCTGATCCGTGTAAACGTCCCCTGCGGGGTGCTCCTCGACACTCTGGACTTCCTTCCGGAACGTGGTCCATGGTGATGTCCACCCGACCACCGAGGAGCACCTTGCACCCACCTGACCCCGACCCCTGGTCCGCGAACGCCGACTCGGCGTTCGGCGAGCAGCAGATCCCCAACCTGCACCCCATGCCGCAGGCGGACGCCTACGACCCCGCCGAGCTGGTCCACTGCACGGAACACCCCGACGAGCTGCGCGTGACCGGAATCCAGGTCCGCTGCCCCTCCTGCGACGCCCGCCGCGACTGGCTCGTGGTGCGCCAAGGCGCCACCGTGTGGATCCGCTGCCGCTGCGCACACCAATGGCTCGAACCCGACCTCGACATCGCCGACTTCGACGACATCACCCTCGGGCCCCCCGACCGCTTCTGGAACACGTACGACGAGGCCATCGTCAGCCTCGGCTACGACGGCACCTTCAAGGGCCTGTACCTCTAACCCGCCGACCCTGCCGGTCCATGGACGATGCCCCGTGCCGGCTCTACGCTGGAAGGCAGGGGTCGGGCCGATGATTTCGACTCGGCTCACCACCTCCGGCTGTGCCTTCGGCACACGGCGAGTGGTCATTAGGACAGAGGGACCTCCGACGCACCGGACGTGCGTCAGTGAGGCGGCGACGCCCCGTCGCCCGCGCAGGCCGGCACCACGGCCGGCAGCGCAAGGACCGTTTCGGCGGCCCGAGACGCGCGCGATCCGGGGCCCCGTTCCTCATGCCCACCGGAGGATCGCCATGGGCCGCAATGACCCCACCCCCATGACCGGTGACGCCGCCGACCGCATCGCGCGGGCGGCCGACCGAGACCCCGACAGCCCCACTGCTCAATCGGGATTCGCCGACCGCGCCCTTGAGGCCGCCGGCCGCAACGAGACCAAGCCGGAGGACGACGAGCAAGACTAGGTCCCGAGAAGAGGCGCCGCAGTCCCCGACCGGGTGCTCCCGGTCGGGGACTGCGGCGCCTCGTCCGTCCCGTGCACGGTCGTCCGGCCCGTGCCGGGGTCGGGAACGCGCGAAAGCCGCAGACGCCCGTTCCGGGTCTGCGGCTCTCGCGTGCTTCGTCGGATCATGGATCGGCCCCGGGCCACCCCCACGGATGTACCCGCAGGGGGAGGAACGTGGCGAGGGGGGACCTACGTCAGCCCAAGCGGGTCGACAGTCGTTGCAGGACAAGCCGCAGGCCGCGTCTCGGCCGCATGGTCCTGCCGGGCGGCACCGGCGTGAGGGCCGGGGCGAGGGCCAGGTCGAGGCGGTGGGAGAGGTCGGCGATCTCGGCCAGCAGCGCGGGGATGAAGGTACGGGCGCCGGCGAGGAGGGCGGCGTCGACCTCGGCGGCCGGCAGCTCGTCGGGGCCGAGGTGCAGACACACGGTGGTGGAGGCGACGATGCGACCGTGGGCGTCGATGATCCGCAAGGCGGCGTGGCGTTCGTCGTGATCGTCGTGCACCACGGTCCACGGGCCGTCGGCGGCGATGATCGTGAGGCTGCGGATGGCGTCGTACGCCTCGGCGGACACCGTTCGCAGGCGGGCGGGGAAGGGCAGTTCACGCGCGGAGTGCTGTGCGGGGGTGAGCGGTGTCGGTTTCAGGTGGTGTCCTTCCGAAGCGGTGAGGTCTCAGAGGGGGTTGGGGCGGTCGGGGTTGGCGAGAAGGGCTTCGACGAACCCGGCGACCACCTCGGAGGGGACGTCGCGACCGAAGGTCTGGGTCCATCCGGTCAGGTCGGCGGTGCCCTCCACGACGATGTGCCACAGCTCGCCCGGGGCGGCGTGGGGGTACTCGTCGAGGTAGCCGACGTAGACGCGGCCGTCGGGCGAGGCGCAGTGGTAGTCGGCGCGGTGGTCGACGACGATGCTCCAGCCGGCGGCGACGAGCTGGTCGAGTACGGGGAAAGGGGTTCCCGCGCCGAGCAGCCACGGCCCGCTCGGTTCGGTGTCGTCCTCGGGGGCGAACGTGGGACGCGCGCGGGTGGCGGGGCTCGGAATCAGGGTCAGGGTCACTACGGTTCCTCGTTCCGTGCGTGGCGAAGGACGCAGGTCAGGCAGGGCTGCGCGGTGCGCCCGGGCTCAGGTCCGGTCGGGGACGCGTCCGAGGAGGGAGAGGAACGCGTGGTACGCCTCGTCCCGTTCCCGGCGTTCGCGTCGGCACCTGGCGCAGTCGGCGCAGCGGCTGTTGAGGCAGACGTCGCACACGTGGTCGCTCTCGAACTCGTGGAGCACCAGGCCGACGAACTCGTACTCGGTGCGGTACCCGGAGCCCGCGCAGGCGCGGCAGGTGAGCTTGCAGGGGTAGGCGGCTTGAGGCATGAACGTCCCTTCGAGGCGGTGATGGCTGGGGTGGCCGGCCGCGTGGCGGCGGTGGAGGGCCTTGGCACGACGCGGAAGCGGTCGTGCGGGCGGTCGCGGCGATGGCGGCGCTCTACGGGGTCGCCAAGGGATTGTTCGCGGCTGATTCCGATACGGGAAACCGTCGCTGATCTGGGGTTTCGCCGGGAGGTTGTTCCCGGGTCCCTACGTTGACATCCCTTGCGGATGGGTCTCCACTCGTTGGCGTCTGCCGTGGGCGAACTTGCCGTGGCGCCGGGCGCGGGGGTGGAAAAGGGTCGAGCCCCGCTCGGCGAATCGCCGTGCGGGGCTCGGGAGTTGGTGGCCTGGCGGATGTGGTGCGGCGTCAACGCGTGCGTCGTGTGGGGGCCGAGATCGGGTCGCGGTCGGTGCGCGGCCTGTCCGGGTCGTGCGGCGTGATGGGGGCGCGGGCCGCGGTGCTGCGACGGGTCACGGCGCGCGCCTGCGCAGGTGAGGGTGTCGTGTTCGCGTGGAGGTGTGCGTGGATCTGTTCGCCGGCGGGGGTGAGACGGATCTCGTGTCCGGCACGTAGGGGCCTGTCGGTGGGTTCGACCAGGCCGCTTGCGCGCAGGATGCGGTACGTGGGGGCGGTGAGGCGGACGTTGGGCGGGTTGTCGATGCCCGCGGTGCCTTCGCGGACGACAACGCCGCCGTGGGCGACGGCGGCGAGGGCGCGGGCCTGTGCGGGATTCAGTGCGGATGCGCGGGCGCGGATGCGCGCCGGGGAGTCGATCGCGGCCCGTTGGCGTTCGTGTTCCGCGCGCCGCAGTGGCAGGTGGAAGGCGAGGGGGACGGGCGAGTCGACCAGGTAGCGAGCGGCGAGGGCGCGGGCGAACTCGACCTCGGCGGTGGCCGACGGCTCGCCGGGAACGGGTTCGGTGTGGGTGTGTCCGGCGGTGACCAGGCGCTGGCCCAGGTCGACGCCTGGGGTGATGGCCACGTATCGGGTGTCGTCGCGGTGCGTGATCCTGATGTCGATGACCGGTCGGCCGTGCCGGACGGCGGGGTTGCGGGGTTCCGCGAGCGCGGCGAACTGCCGAACCTTCGTGTCGGTGGGAAGGGCGGCGAGCCGGTCGAGAGGGATGTGAGCGCCGTGGCGACCGTCTGCGGTGGAGCAGGCCGCGAGGATCCCGTTGAAGCCGTGGTTCGCGAAGCGGGCGATGTGCACGCGGTCGCCGGGCTGGAGGTGTCGGCCGTCGAAGAGCACCCGGTCGCCGTGTCTGCCGGGCAGTATCACGGCGTCCCGTCCGCCGAAATGATGTGTCAGGCAGGCGTCGAGCGAGATCATCCTGCGTCCGTTGGGTGCGACGTAGTGCAGGTCGGTGTAGTCGGTGTCGTATCCCCGGAGCGGGAACAAGAGCCCTCCCGTGGCGAAGACAAACAGATGCCGGTCAGCGTCGGCGCGAAGGCGTGCCGGGCGAGGTGGCGCCAGGGGCGGGCGGCTTCGGATCTGCGGTCCCCCTCGCGCTCTGGGTGGTCGCCGGCGCGTCGGAGCGTGCTTTTGCAGCCGCGGCTCGGCGTGCCTGCGGGTGCTGCTCGGGCCGTGCCGGCAAGAGTGAACCGAGGTCTTGATAGGCGCCGATCAGTTCGTCGAGGTGTTCCCTCGCGTCGTAGATGCGGGCAGCCAGGATGTCGATCTTCAGGGCGCGGGACTGCAGAACCCCGGTGGAATTGATCATGGCGGGCTTGTGTGCCGCGACCCGTTCGAGGTCACGAGCCGCCCAGAGTGCGGTGGTCCGGAAGTCCGCGTGCAGGTCGTCGAGATGCCGCACGGCGTCGATCAGGAGGCCGGACAGGATGTAGTGGGGACTGCCTTCGGGGAAGTTGCGGCGCAAGTCTCGGGGAGGGGCGCCGAGTTTGGTGACGACCTGTCGGGATCCGGGGTCGGCGATGGGGTCGGCGGCGGGTGTGTCTTCGGGGCTCGGAATGGGAGGGCTCCGTTCGGTGGTCCGCGGCCTTCCCGGGAGCCGTGTCGGTGTCCGGGGGCAGGTCGCGCGGGCTCGGGAGGCGCAGAGGGGCGTCGGTCTCGGCTGCTCGCAAGCGCGCTGTCGCCGGTGACGGTGGGTGGTGGGGCGGCGAGGTGGGCCTGCGTCGCCATCCGCTGTTGGGCTCAAGTCGATGGCGAGCCTGGGCCGTCGGCCGGCGCCGGGTGTGGCGGCAATCGGGCCTACCTGCGCGGCCCCTTGATCGAGTTCGCGGGCGAGACCGCGTCGGCGCGGGGCGTGGACGTGGGTGAAGCGGGAGCGCCGGTATGGGTCCGCAGGTGCGCGGGGCGGTGTTCGGCAGGAGTGTCCGTGACGCGGTCCCGATAGACGAGCGGGAAGGCAACCAGGCGGCCGAGCGCGTTGCCGATCTCGTTGCGTCGCACGGTCAGGGTGTGCATGCGGGTCGCATTGTCGGCGATGTACAGGGCGTGGTCGTCGGTGAAGTAGCCGTCCTTCCCCAGCCGCTGGACCAGGTCGGTGCGCGCGGCGGCGATACGGGTCTCGGTCTCCTCCAGCTCGCAGTACCACTCGACGATGGTGGCGACGACCGGGTCGGTGGGTGTTGTCCGGTGGTATTCGGCGATCAGGTCGGTGGCGGGGCGTCCCAGGCTCTTGACCAGGAGGTGGTCGATGCTGTCGAGGGTGGGGCGATCCATACGGTTCCTTCTTCGATGGTCAGTGGTGCGCGGTGAGTCCGGGCGCGGCCTGGGTGGTCCGGTGGGGAATGGCCGCGGTCGGGGCTGTGCCGGCCGGAGTGCGCGGTGTCGCGGCCGTGGTGCGGGTTTGGGCGGCGTGAACGACCCCCGGCGTCGGGAGCCACTCGGCGGGCATCACTCGCAGGAACGTCCGGTTCTGGGAGGGAAGTTGGCAGACTCTGCGGGGGACCGGTCGCGGGTCGGTCAGCTCCGTGGTGACGGCGGCGATCAGGTGGGTGGGGATGGCTCCCGCGAAGGTGGCCCGCCACGTGGGCCCCCAGTCGGGGTGACCGCCGCGCAACTCCCAATGGCACCGGCGGTCCCGAGTCGTCCAGGTGTCGTCGGGGAGGTGGCCCTGGTGGGTGAGCCGGGCAAGGTTGTCGTCCGCGGTGATGACGCGGGGGCCGTTGCCCAGCAGACCGAGACGGTCGTTGACGGCGGGTGTCCACCCGGCCGCCAGCAACGGGCCGTAGGCGATGCCCGGCAGCGTGGGCCCGGTGATGAAACGGTCGCTGCCGGAGGCGACGTCTCGGGCGAGCGCTTCGGTGAACGCGATCACGATCTCGTCCGGGACCTGCGGCTGGAACTCCGCCTGCCAGATGAGGTCGCCCAATGGTCGAGCGGAGGCGGCGATCTGCCAGGTGAAGTCCCGCCCGTGTTGCGGTCGATGCGCGAGCTGGACGCGACGGCAGGGACTGGCCAGATACTCGCCTCCGAACTCGTCGCCCGCCCGGATCCAGCCGTGACGCGCGGCCAAGGGCTCGATCGCCTGGAACTGCTCGTCCGTACCGGCGAGGTATCGCGGCGCGACCATCAGCTTCCGGTTGGGTGTCTCTTCGAGCCAGTCCGCAATGTCGTGGAAATACATGAGGCTCCTGTCGCGGATTCGCTGGGGTGAAGGGCGCCGGTCAGCGACTGCGCGGGGTGGGTGCCGGTTGTGCCCGGCGGGTGATTCCCGCGCGTTCCGGCAACTGTGCGAGGCCGGTCGTCCCCATGAACGGTGCACGCTGCGCGCTCAGGACATAGCCGGCCAGAACATCGAAGCGCGTTTGCTCGCCTCTCATGGCCTTGCAAGCGGTGAGCACGAGGGCGCTCTGGAGCACATGGGGAAGGCTGTCGATGTCCTCGACGATCCGAGCGTCGGGCATGGCGGTGAGCGGTGGCGGGATGGCGCCGCCGATGGCCACCACCCGCCGCACCACCTCGATCTCGATGGCGGCGGCGTACGTGTCGTCGATTTGGTGGGCCATGCAGACGTTCGCGCCGACTCTTGCGACGGCCGTCGAGAAGTTGTCGCCGTTGGCCACGTCTTCGTGCACGCAATCCATGGCGGCCAGCACCGCGACTCGCAGCGAGGAGGGCAGACCGGCGAGATCGGTGAGCCAGATCGTTCGGGGGTGTTCGGGGGGCATCGCGACTCCGAAGGCGGTGAGGGGTTGGTGTCCCGCTCGGCGACGCAGCGGTCTTGGCGGCGTGATCGGCGGGTGGCAGTGTCGGACGGGTGTGAGCGGGAGACCTGGGTGGCAGGCGGGAAGGCGCCTCGTGGTCGGCGGGATCGGCGAGGCACATCGAGAGGACTCAACGGCGGGTGTGTGTCGAGGGGTTGTGCGCGTTGTGCCGTGGGGTGAGGGCTGCAGAGGCGGTCGTGAGGCCGCTGGGCCCGCGGGGTGCGTCGGCCAGGGCCGGGGACACGACTGCCGCTGCGGTGGGCACCCAGTGGGAGGGGCGGACCTTGATCAGGTGCAGGGCGTCGTTCGGCAGCCATCGGGCCTCGCGCAGTACCGGCGTCGGATCGGTGAGGGCCTCGGTCATGGCTGTGATCACGAACTGGGGCGTCAGGGCGGTCAAGCGCCCGGCCCAGACGACTTCGTCGTCGCCCGCGCACACGTGCCACGTCCAGTCGCTCTGGCGCGGGCCCCGGGACGTCCGGGTGTGGGCGAGCGCTACCAGGCCGTCCGGGGCGGTCGCGGTCAACGCGAGATGCTCGTCGGTGGCCAGGCGCCAATCCGCCCGGTTGAGAGCGTCGGTGAAGGCGACGCCCGCTGATCGCGGCTCGTGTCGGGTACCCGCTATTTCCCGCGCCACGGCGTCGACGACGGCGCCGACGAGTTCCTGCGGGGTCTCGTGCCCGAACAGGGCCCGCCACGCGCGCCTCGTGCCGATGTCGACGTGGATCTTCCACTCCCAGTCCTCCTCGTCGGGACGAGGACGGAAGGTGACGTCGACCCGCTCGCAAGGGCTGGTCGCCCGGTTGCCGGAGTGGCCACCGAACGAGCACGTCCAGCCGCGCTCGTCGAGATCGCGGAAGATCGCGTCGGTGTGGTCGCCTGTTCCCGCCAGGTAGCGGGGGGAGATCCACGCCTCGCACTCGACGTGTTCCTCCAACACCATCGAAATGTCGGCGTATTCGTACACGGGAAGCTCCTTGCCGTGAATCGGTCCGAGCCGGGCGAACTCTCGCGTGCCTGCTCGCGTCGGGGTGGTGGAGACGCCAGTCGCGGGGGCTGTTCGGCTCGCGGGTCGAACGAGCGCGGCAAGGGGGTGTCCGCGTGTGGTCAGCGCGATCGTCGGCTCGCGAGGGCGGCCGGGGTGTTCGCCGTGCCCGCGACGGTGGGCGCGGTCGATGCGGGGTGTGCGGTGCCGCCGGTCGTGCGTGCTCGGGCCGCCTGGGCGCGCGGATCCAGCGCGGGTCGATCGAGGAGGACGGGCGTGGCATTCAAATGGACGAGGTTGCGTTTGCGCAGGTGATGTCGGTTGCGCACGACCGGTGTGGGATCGGCGAGCGCCCCGGTGAACGCGGCAATCAACTGTGGTGGTGTGCCGGCGGTGAACGTGGCGTAGTCGACGACGCGTCCGGTGCCCACGCTCAGCTCCCATGCCTTCGTTCCGCCGGACATCTCCCCGGCGTAGGACAGGGGTTCACGTGTGCAGACGAGGCGGGCCTGGCCGTCGGGTGCGGTGAACGTGCCGTGTCCCGGGCCGACTGCGTCCTCCCAACCGGCCTGCACCAGCGGATACCAACCGGGGGTGGCACCCAGCGGGGGCCACAGGAAGTCGTCTCGGCCGGCTGTGAGGTCGGCGGCCAACGTTGTGGTCAGGGCGGCGACGGCCTCGAAGGGGATGTCCTGGTCGGCAACGAACTTCCACTGCGGTAGGTGCATCGGCAGCGACGAGGCGGTGATGTGCCAGGTGCCGATGTCCTCGCCCTCGGGCGTCCACGCCACTCGCACGCGTCGGCACGGGGAGTCGAGGTATGCATTGCCGATGTCGTCGTGGTGCACGGAGAATCCCGCGTCGTGCAGTGGCCGGAGCGCGATGTCCGGTTCCATGCCGCCACCGGCCAGGTGGCGCGGGGCGACGAACAGTTCGGCCAAGTCGTCGGCCGCGGTGAGCGCGTCCAGCTCTTCGGGAGTCACCGGTACGTCACCTCAGGGGTGGTCGCGCGCCGGCGCGACGTGGTGCGCGCCGAGGGTGGCCCGAGGAGGGTTCCGGCGTCGGGCAAGGCGTGGGCAAAGGGTGGGCAAGGGTCGGCGGTTGGGTGCAAACGCCGCGTTTCGGGGGCCGGCCGGGTGCGGCCGGTAGGCGGATCGTGGCGTTCCCGCGCAGTCGTGGCGCGGGTTCGGTTCGGGGGCAAGGGTTCTCCGATGGGGCGCTTGGGTGCCGACCGGGAGGGGCGGGGCTGCGGCGTGGTCAGCGGCGGACGACTGCCGGGCGGGCGGCGGCCACGGTCGGCGAGGTGGGGACGGGGCCGTCCGGGTGGGAGAAGACGACGGCGGGAATCGGCTGTCGCGTCCGGGCCAGGGCCGGAAGCGGTGCCCGGGACGCGGTGTCGCCGGGAATGTGGCCGGCCCATCGGGCGAGGGAGTCGGCGATGCCCACGAGTTCGTGGCCGCTGTCGGTGAGGGTGTAGAGCGCGTGGCTTCGGGCGTGGGAGCGGATGACGACTCGCGACGTCAGGAGCTGGGTCACGGCGAAGTGGACGGCGGTGGCCGAGAGCCCGTCGGGCAGGACGGTGTCGATCTCGCCGATCGTGCGGTGTCGCCCGTCACGAAGGAGGTTGAGGATGGGCGCGGCGTGCGGTGGCCGCAACACGCGAACGGCCTTTTCCTCGTACTCGGCTGCGGCGGTGGGCTCGGGTTCGGGCAGGTTCGCTCGGCCCCACGCGGCGAGCGCGCGCTGGACGGGTTCCACGTTCGCGCCGCGCCCGGTGAGGGCGTAGGTGCCGCGTCGGGCGTTGATCACCGGCGCGATCAGGGCCTTCTTGGGTTGGGCCATCGCGCTCATGCGCAGGGACATCGTGGGCTGGCTGATCCACGGCATGGCCTTTGCGATCTGCCCGGAGGTGCGCGGGCCGCCGCGGAGCATGTGCAGGGTCCACATCGTCCAGCGCGGTGACAGCCGGTCGACGGCCACGCGGGTGCGGGCGACGAGATCGGTTCCGGCGCGGGGCGGGGCGGTGGTGGTGGCCATGGGAACTCTCCTGGACGTCGGGGCGCTGGGGGCGGTCATGCGGCGGCGCAGTGTTCGCGCACACGGGGCAGGGACAGGTCGCGGGCGAGGGTGCGACCGGAGAATCGGATGGGTTGGCCCTGGGCGTTGGTGTCCTCGGGGAAGGCGAGGGCATAGCCCTGCACGTCGCCGTCGGGGGCGATGCGCCGATGGACGAGGACACCCGCCGCGGTGAGTCGCGCGAAGTACTCGTCCTCGTCGGCGGCACCGTCCAGCGCCGCGCGGGCGGCGGCGCACAGCCGCTCCCGGGTGGTGGTGTCACGGCCGTGCCGGCGGGCTTTGTGCAGTTCCGCTGCGGTGGGCATCGATCCGGGCGGGCGGGTTTCGCCGTCGAGGCGACGCAGGCCCAGTTCCTGTTCGAGCGCCCTGCACTGCCGCTGAGCGCGAAGGGCGTCCCGCCAGCATTTCGCGCGTCGGCCGTCCAGGCGCACGGTGGTGGCGACGATGTGGATGTGGTCGTCGGCGTGGCGGACGGCAATCCAGCGGCAGGCGCGATCGTCGCCGTCGGGCCCCACGCCCGTGGCCGCGACCAGGCGCCGCGCGATATGGGCCCAGGTGGTGTCGTCCAGGTGCCGGTCCTGCGGGGCGGCGCGCAGCGAACAGTGCCACACGTGGTTCGGCGGCCTGGTGCCTCGTTCGTGGGCGGTCATCGTCACGTACGCGTCCAGGTGTCTGGCCAGCGCGGCAGGGGACGTGTCGGGGTCGCGGCCGGGGTCGGGGGCGACGGCGGGGTTCCACGCGGTGACCAGGTGCGCGTCGGTGTGCTCGTCGACGCGGCCGGGGCCGTAGAGATACTTCAGGAGTGCGCGGGTGTCGTTGCCCGTCGACAGGCGGGCGATCACGCGGCGTGCCGCTCGACCAGGCGATCGGCCAGGGCGACCGTCTCGCGTGCTGCGCGCACCACCGCGAGCGACCGGCTCGTGGTGGCCTGGGGATCCCCGTCGCGCTCGGCGGTATCCGCGAGCACCTCGCAGGCGGCGCGGATGTCCGCGACTTTGCGCACGACCGGGTCCAGGTCTAGCACCAACACTCGGGCGGGATGGTCGTCGGCGAACGCGAGGGGTGTGCCGGCCAGCGCCATCGCCAGTCCGGCCTCCGCAACGAAGGCGGCGACCCCCAGTCGGTGGGCGTCGGCGGCCACGCGGATGGTTTCGTAGGCGGTCGGCGTCATCTTCACGGACACCCCGCGGCTGCGGGTCTCGCCGACCAGGCGCCGGCGACGTGGGGCTGTGGGGGTCGTAGGAGTCGCGGTCGGTTCGGTCATGGAGCGCTCCCTGGAGGTGGTCATCGACCGGCAGAACGCCAGGTCGGGGTGGGGCAGGCGTCGGTGTGCACCGGTGCGGGCAAGGTGGCGGGCGCGCCGGCTTCGACCCGGTGCTTGGAGGCCGGCGACCGGGTGAACCGTTCTCGCGGCGCAGCAGCCTGCCTCGAAGGCGTCGGCTGCGGGACCGGAACCGATCGGCGGTAGGCGGTCACCAGCCGGGCAAGGTGGTTGCGGTGTTGCAGGACGCACACCGCGAGGCCCTGGACCTCCTTGGCCGCTTCGTTCAGCCGGTGCGGCGCGAGGATGTCGCCCGCCGCGACGAGCGCCAGCAGTTCCGCGCTCTTGCGGGCCTCGCCGCGCAGTGCCTCGTGCACGGAGTCGAGTTCCCACACGGCGGAGGTGACGAGTTGGGCGAGCATCGCCTCCGGGCTGTCGGGACGGTGCCGGCTCGGGAGGTCGGTGTAGGTCTCGCCGGGGCCCAAGAGGTCGGCGACCATCGCCTCCCCCAGAGGTCGCGCGCTCTCGTCGGGGGCTTGGGCGGCGGGTGGTGTCGGCATGCGCAACGGAGCCCTTTCTCGGGGAACGGCGGAACGTGTCAGCGGCGCCGGGCGGCGGAACGGGCCGGAGTCGCCGCCGTGGGGGCCCCGAAGCTGGGGCCGGGTGTGGGTGGCAGCGTGAGGGTCGAGCGTGAACGGGCTGCCGTCACAGTCGCGGTCGGCGAAGTCGCTTGCTCGCCGACGCCACGGCCCAGGCGTCGTGCGGCGGTCTCGTAGACGGCGTAGTCCGCGCGGCGTCCGACCGCGATCAGGACGATGTCGCGCTCGACGGGCGAGTTCCACGCGGTCGGTGTGTCGCGGTAGACCAGCCGCCAGTCCTGGTGGGCGTCCACGTAGAGCTTGCGGCAGTCGGAGAGGTCCCGTTCGGGGCGCGCATCCAGCGGAATCCCGCCGAGGCGTCCCTGCATCACCTCGTGCAGCAGCAGCAACGCGTCCCGGCGTACCGGGCGAGGCAGGCGTTCGAGGTCCTCGATCGCCTCGCGGTGGGCGGTGAACCCGTAGCGGACGAACTCCCCCGGGCTCACCGCGACCTCGCCGGACTCGACGAGGTGGTAGTCGACGACGCGTGGGCCGGGCTTGCGACCGTGGGCGCGGTCGGGGCGAGCGCCTGCGAGTGCGAGCGGGCCGCCGCCACGGAGTCCTGATCGTGCGCGGGGGTCGTGTCGCGGGGGGCGTGGTCTTCGGCCCACAGTCTCGCGGCATCCAGCGTGGCGAACCGCGCCTCGCGGACCGCGTAGGTGTCGAGGCCGTTCCGGTATTCGACGTGCGCCACGAAAGCGCGCCCCGGGTCCGTGGCCGCCACGTCCTCGAAGACCACGCGCGAGGCTTCGCCCATGTGGTCCACCGACGAGTACACGCGGTGATAGCGCGCGAACTCGCGTCGGATTCGCTCTTCGATCGCACGGGTGAGGTCGTCGCCCGGCACGAGGAACTCGGATGTGCGCTTCAGGGCAGCGTGGGCGGCGCCCCGGGTGACCAACCACCCCTCTGCGGAGGCGAAGGTGGGGAAGGTGGCCCAGTCGACGGTGTAGGTCATGCTCGTGCGATTGCGTTCCAGGTGCACCGCGACCAGGTCGTCGCCGCAGGCGGTGCCCCACGGCGCGGCCTCGTCGTACAGGACGAGCCACTCGTGACCGTCGTGGTCGGAGCCGCACCGGCCGACGAGGAGCCAGTCGCCGGACAGGCTCTGCAGATCCTCGTGCTCGTCGTCGGTGGTGGGCGGCGCCGGTTGCCAATCGGGGTACAGGTCGAACTCGTACATGGCTCTCCCGGGATCAGGCGGCGGCGGAAAGCTCGGCGACGAGCCGCGCCGCAGGGGCGACGACGTCTCGGGGGACGGCCGGTGGCGGCGGGGGCAGCAGTCGGTGGTTGGGCCGGTCCGGGTGCGTCATGCACGCGGCGAACGGCCCGTCCGGGGCTCGCATCTGGGCGAGAATGGGCCACAGGAAATCCCGGTGCCATACGGCCGGGCCCGCCAAGCCGCCGGTCTCGGCGTCCGTGTGCTGCTGGAACGCCAGCCACAGGCTGTGGAATACCACCAACGCCTCGCTGTGCTCGGCCCAGCGGGTGCACCAGGGCCGGGCCGTGGAGACCTCGCGCCCGTATGTGGTGCGCATCAAGTCCTCGATCCAGGGAGTCATCGCCTCCACTTCGGCGGCCTGTTGCGGCTCGTCGAACGCGAGAAGGTAGAGCGAGCGTCGGGGCTCGTCCTCCGCGGGGGGAGCGGCGCCCGCGGGCGCTGTGTCGGCGATGCGGGTCGCCTCGATGCCTTCGGCCAGGCGGTCGATGAGATCGCGTTGGTCGGCCGAGCGTGCCTCCAGCATGGCCACGTGCGCGAGCAGGTCCTCGCGGTCGAACGCGTCGAAACGGCCGGGCACGAGGTCCGGCGGGGAGGTGTCGGGAGTGACGTCGGACATGAACTCCTCGTCCTGTGGGGGAATTCGCGGTCACCCGCGAGGGATGGCCGGGCCGAGCGGCGCACGGCCGATCGGCCCGGCGGTGGTGGTGGTCAGGCGGCGAGTTCGTACTGGGCGGCTTCGGCCAGTCGCGCCTCGGCGACGTCCGCGTACTCCGCCGAGTACTCGACGCCGATGAACCGTCGGCCTTCCATCAGGGCCGCGACGCCGGTCGTGCCCGACCCCGCGAACGGATCCAGCACGACACCTCCCGGCGGGCACAACGTGACCAGCTCACGCATCACCGACAACGGCTTCTGCGTGATGTGCAGGCGGTCCTTACGCGGCTGCGACGCGGTGTAGAGCCCGGGCAGGTATACGGGATTGCGGGCGGCGTCGACTGCGCCCTTGCTGCCCCACACGATGAACTCGCAGGACTGCTTGATCCGGCCCTTCTGCGGCCGGCTCGCGGGCTTGTGCCAGGCGGCGACGCCGCGCCATGTCCACCCGGCCATCTGCATCGCGTCCGTGAGCGACGGGAGCTGCCTCCAGTCGATGAACACGATCGCGGTGCCCGTGGGGACCGTGACCCGATACGACTCGCGCAGGATCTCCGTCATCCACCTGGTGAAGCTGCGCTGGTCCTTGTTCTCGTCGCCGAAATCCGGGAGACCATCCTTTTCGGACGTGTATTTCGATCGGGCGCTGCGCGTGGTCCTCTCCGTACTCGTGCGCCCTCCACTGTTGTATGGAGGGTCGGTGACGAGTGCGTCCACGCTCTCGTCGGGGAGCCCCGAAAGGACGTTCAAGGCGTCCCCTCGGTGCAAGGTATAGGGCATAGGGCATTCGGTCCTTTGCGAGGGGAAAAGGCCCGATTCGAAGCCACTCGTCGAACGCGAGCGCTCCGCCGGGATCCGGAGACTAGACCCGACCGACGACCGCGCAAAATCACCGATCCTTCACCGTGCTCGGGGTATCTGTGCAGGTGGAACCGCACGTGTAGCCCAGGTAATACCTCCCCCACCCGGTCGGGCGGCAACGGGAGGCCGCCTATTTTGCGCGGTCGCCGTCCGGGTCTAATCTCCGGTCATGCCCCGCAGGACAGGCGGAGGAATCCGGCCCTGCGGTCTGTGGAGAACATTGGCGGCCACCCATCCCGGTTGCGCAATTGCCGGGATTCGGATTCGACTCGCCAACGCACGAGCACCGATATCTCCCATACCGGCGACCCGAACCGGGGAGCCGTCACAAACGCCTCAGCGAATCGAGCCCGCATGAACATCCACGCAATACCCGATCGTCGATACCAAGGACCGCTTTCCGGTCCGGCGGGATCGGCTCCTCAAGGCCCGGCGTGAAGAAGGCGCCCCTGCTGATCGCCGCGATCGGCCTGTCGCCTCTGATGCTGATCGCGCCGATCGTGATCGCCTTGTCGGGCAGCGCGTCCGCCCAGTGCACGACCGGGCAGGGAAGCGCGAGCGACGTGGCGTCGGTCACCCAGCTCGTGCAGCAGATCCTCGGCGGCCAGACCGGCAACATCAACGTGCCCGGCCTGCACGATCCCGCCAAGCAGGTCCCCAACGCCATGACCATCGTCGCGACCGGCGTCGCCCTGAAGGTCCCGCCTCGCGGGCAGATCGCCGCGCTCGCGACGGCGATGCAGGAGAGCCGGCTCATCAACGTTCCGTACGGGGACCTCGACAGCGTCGGCCTGTTCCAGCAGAGGGCCTCGATGGGCTGGGGCACCGTGGCCCAGATCATGGATCCGATCTACGCCTCGACCAAGTTCTACACGGCTCTCAAGGCCGTCAAGGGCTGGGAGCAGATGACCATCGGTCAGGCGTCACAGGCCGTGCAGATCTCGAATCACCCCACCCTGTACGACCAGTGGGTACCGCTCGCCACCGCACTGCAACAGGCGATCACGACCGTGCTGCCGGCCGGTCAGTCGTCCCCGACTGCCCCGGCCGCACCGATCACCGGCCCCGGCACCCTGCCGCCCGGGCTCGGCACGGTCACCCCGGGCACCGAGCCCGACCCGGGGCTGACCGCGCCGCCGGTCACCAAGGCCGCCGGCGCCGGTCTCGCCGGATGCCGCACCACCGGCGCAGGCGACGACGGTGCGGACGGGTCGGGTTTCGGGGAGATCCCCGCCGGGGCCCTGCCCGAGGGATACCAGATCCCCACCGACGCGCCCCGCGCCGTCCAGACCGCGATCCGGTGGGCGCTGGGCCAGCTCGGCACCCCCTACCAATGGGGCGGAACCTGCGCCGATGCGCGTGGCCCGGATCCGATGGGCCGCTGCGACTGCAGCAGCTTGATGCAGCGCGCCTACGCCTCCGCCGGGGTTCCGCTCACCCGCACCACGTACACCCAGGTCACCGAGGGGGTTCCGGTCGCGCTTGCCGAACTCAGGCCCGGCGACCTGGTGTTCACTCGGGGATCGGCTGCCGTGCCCGAGCACGTGGGCATGGTGATCGGCACGGGACTGATCGTCAACGCACCGAAAACGGGCGACGTGGTTCGCATCGCGACCCTCGCCTCCTGGCGGTCCCAGATCCTGGCCGCCCGTCGCGTTACCGGCTGACTCCGACCGAACGACCGATCCCGCGCCCCCGTCTCACGGCCGCGCCCTTCCCGTACCCGTTTTTCGCACCCACGCCAGGAGTTCGAGTGACGCTGCCCAAAATCCCCCAGGACCTCGCCTACGATCCCGGCGTCACACCCAAGGAAGGCGGGTTGCCGGGTCTGAGCGTCCTGCGGGACGTCGTCAATTCGATCAACATGTTCGGGCTGATCGCCATCGTCGCAGCCCTCGCGGTGGCCGGTGTGGTGTGGGCGTGGGGCTCGCATTCCGGCAACCACCAGGCGGAGAGCGGCGGCAAGAAGGGCGTCTTGATCTGCGCCGCCGCCGCGCTGTTGCTCGGAGGCGCGAACGGGATCGTCAGCTTCTTCAGCACGCTCGGAACGCAGATCAAGTGATGAGCGCCCACAAGCCCAAGATCGGGCCCGTCCCCAGCGACATGCGCTACCGCATCACCCTCGGCGTCCTCGCCCTGACGCTGTTGATGATCCTCACGGCCATCCTGGCCTACAGCCTGCGCACCGACGACAAACCCCACACGGGCCCACGCAACCACGTCGACGGCCCGGCGCCCACTGAGAACAAGCCCAGCCCCGCCACCACCGGCTCGGCTCCGGGCGCACCACCACGCACGAGCGATCCCGTCGCCTACGCGCGGGCGTTCGCCCAACAGTTGTGGTCGTACGACTCCCGCACCACTGCCCAGCACGATCACCTGGCGGCCCTGCAGAGCTGGCTCACCCGCGAACGACGTTACGCGGACCCGGAGTCGATCGCCGCCCACGTGCCCGACCCGCTGCTGTGGTCGCGCATGCGCGACGGCGGACAGTACGCGACCGCCACCGTCGCCGAAGGCCACATCCCCGCCTCGTTCACCTCGGCGCTGCAAGCCGACCCGGGGCGCATCACCGAGGCGTACGCCTACGTCGTCACCGTGTCCGGCAAGCAGCAGATCTCCTGGAACGGCTCGGGCGCCGGGGCGGAATCGCGCGCGGTGAGCCTTGCCGTTCAGTGCCGCCCCGACCAGGACTGCACGTTGATCGGCATCGCCCCCAACGTGGCCCCGTGACCCCACGACCGAGAAGTAGGGAGGTACCGACATGGGGGTCTGCAACGTTCCCCTCGTCGACAAGGTCTGCGATGCCGTCGGTGGCGTGGTCAGTTCCACCGGTGTGGCCATCACCGACGGGATCGGCGCGTGGATCGCCAAGTCGATGGGCGAGATGGCCTCAAGCGCGGCGGATCTGGCGGTCCGCGCGGTCGACTCCACCACGATGGTCGATCTGAACGCCGGATGGTTTCGCGACAACTATCAGACGCTGCTGCCGATCGGGCTGGTCATGATCGTCGCGAGCCTCAGCATGCAACTCGTGCGGGCCGCGATCCGACGCGACGAGAACGCCCTGGGCCAGGCGATCAGCGGAACCGTCGTCGGCATCGCGTTCATGTTCGGCGCCATTTCGGTGACCACCGTCGCCCTGACCGTGGTCGACGCGCTGTCCGCCGGGCTGTTCGCGGCGGCGGACACCAGCATCGAGGCGTCGTTCCGGCGCATCATCCAGGTCAGTTCGTTCGGGAAGATCTATCCGTTGGGCTGGGCCGTTGCCGCGCTCGTGGCCCTGGGCTGCTCCATCGGCGCCTTTCTGTACTGGGCCACGATGGTGTTCCGGAAGGTCGCCATCCTCATCCTCGTCACGCTGGCCGTGTTCGCCGGATCGGGCGGCGGATGGGAAGGCGCGAAGAGATGGCGGCGAGGGTGGATCGAAGCCACCACCGCCCTGGTCGTCTCGAAACTGCTCATGACCGTGGTGTTCGTGCTGGGCGTCTCCGCGCTCGGAAAGAGCGATCCCCAGGATGGGCTCACCGCCCTCAGCGACGTCATGGCCGGGATCGTCATCCTCGTCCTGGTTTTGCTCTGTCCGATGGTCACGTACAAGTTCGTGCACTGGGCCGGCGAGAACGGCGCCTCCGACCTCCACGGCTCCGCAAAGGCCGGACTATCCACCGCGAAGGCCGGCGCGAAGAAGGCCGCCGGCATGGCGACGGGCAAGGGCGGCTCAGGAGGCGGAGCCCCCGAGGGTCCGCCGAAGTTCCCGGGCATGGGCAAGAACGGCGTCCAGAGCGGCATCGACCCCAGCGGCGGATCGGGCGGCGGTTCACCGTCCTCCGGCAGGCAGGGCGCGCCCACCTCGTTCAAGTTCGGTGCGCCGACCGGGGGCACCGGGGATCGAGGAACTCCGCTCGTCAGACGGCCCCAAAGCGACGGGGATCAAGGCCAGGCCCTGATCCGCAACGCCGGGGACGCGCCCCACACGGCGAAGCCGCCCGAGCAGGCAGCCTCGGGTGCCGCTTCACCCGCGGGATCCGGCGGCACGAGCGGACAGGCGAGTCCCGCCGTCACGGCGCCACCGGCCGCCGGCGGAGCGACCCCCACTCCCCGAGGGCCCACGGTGGCCGGACCGGCGCCCCGGAACGGGGCGACGGGAGCGGGTCCGTCTCCGCAGGGATCGGCGACGCCGACCCGGTTCGTCTTCCCCGCGAAACCGCCGACCGGCTGAGCAGGCCGCTCCGAGGCTCGGGGGGGGGGGGGGGGGGGGGGGGGGGGGGGGGGGGGGGGGGGGGGCGGCGCGCCCCCCCCCCCCCCCCCGCCGTAACCCACACCCCCACACCCCACCT
>NZ_JBVHLU010000129.1:0-25408 GCF_055558835.1 Embleya sp. NPDC025285 | reverse complement strand
CCCCCCCCCCCCCCCCCCCCCCCCCCCCCCCCCCCCCCCCCCCCCCCCCCCCCCCCCCCCCCCCCCCCCCCCCCCCCCCCCCCCCCCCACGCCGACGACCGGGCGTCGGCCCGGCCCACGGACCGTCGGCCGGGCGGTGTCAGCCGAACCAGCTCCGCTTCTTCCGGGTCAGCTGGTAGCCCAGGATGCCGAACACCACGGCGACGAAGGTCGCCATCGCGGTCCAGAACCACCGCGCGTTCGGACCGTCCATCCAGTCCCACTGGTACCAGTGGTCCTCTTCCTGGTCCCAGGCCACCGACCGGGTATCCGCCGTCTGGCCGCTCTTGAGCACCGAGCCGGCCTTGGTGATCGGCACCAGGGGGTCGGACAGCCGCCGGTCCGAGGTCGGTACCTGGTCGTCGCCGTCCTTGGTGTCCACCCGCACCGTCACCTTGGTCGCGGCGCCCGCGTCCAGGTCGGGCACGTCCATCGCGGCGATCCGGACGAAGTACATCCCGGGCAGCGGGTCGGTGGACCACGGCTCGGCCCAGTCGCGGACCGTACGCGGGGTGCAGGTCAGGCCGAGCTTGGTGTCGGTCTTCTGCGCCGTGGCGACCTGCTTGCCCTCCACGCACGGCTGGCGCCGACGCAGGCCGTCGTAGATCTCGATCCGGTAGGTCACCGGGCCGCTGCGCGCGTTGCCGGAGGCCAACTCCAGATCCACCTTGGCGTGGATCTCCTTGCCCGCCTTGGCCGGGAACTGCCAGTACAGATATTCGCCTTGGGACGCCGACCAGCGCGCGTCCTGGCCGAGCGCGAGCGTGCCCGCGCCCAGGAACGACGTCCCCGGCGGCACGTCCTGATCGGCCATCGCCGGCGCCGCGAACAGCGTCACGCCCACGAACGCCGCGGCGACCGTCGCCAACGCCCGCTTGATTCCACGGATCGCGCTCGTCATGACATCGCCTTCCCGAGAGCCTTGAACGCCCGGCGCAGCCAGCCGGCCAACAACCCGGCAATCAGGCCGAACCCGGCGAGTACGCCCAGGAACACCCAACCGCGGCCCAGGCCGTGCACGTTCGCGGCCTTGCTGTCGGTGGCCTGGACCAGGTCCACCGTCAACTCCAGTGGCAGGCCCGGCTTGGTGGCCACGTTCGGCTGCGCGGCGAACGCGTTGGTGACGACCAGGCAGATCGTCCTGGTCTTCGCGTTGTCACTGTCGGTCTTGTACGGGTAGCGCAGACCGGCGGACTGCACGTCCGTGCGGCCGTTGCCCGCCCCCGCGTTGCCGACCAGTTCACGGCCGTCCTCGCTGAACGCGGTGACCGTCACGTCGTAGTCGCGCGCGACCTTGCGGTCGGAACCCACCGTCGCGGTGGCCCGCAACTCCTGGTTCGGCTTGACCGGGACCTTGTACCAGAGGTGCTGGCTGAACTCCTCGCGGTCGCTGTAGACACCGGGCGCCAGCAACGGCGCGTCCTGGCAGCCGTTCGGGCTGCCCTTGACCGACGCGGGCGTCTCGTCCGCCTCGCGCACCGCGCGCTTGACGATCTGCTGGACCTTCTGCGACAACTCGTCCGCGTTGAGCACCGAGGTGTAGGTGCCGCCGGTGGCCTCCGCGATGCAGGAGAGCTGACGACGGGTGTTCTCGTCCGGGACCAGGCCCAGCGTGTCCACGATCAGGTTGAGTCCGGACGCGGCCAACTCGCGGGCCACGTCGCACGGGTCGGGCGGCGCGCAGGTCTCCTCGCCGTCGGTGATCAGGACGATCCGACGGCTGCCGGTGCCGGTGCCGAGGTCCTTGGCGGCCTCGCGCAACGACAGCGCGATCGGGGTCCAGCCGGTCGGGGCCAGCTTGGCGATCTCGTTCTTGATCACGACCTTGTTGGGCCTGCCGACCGGGGCCAACTGCTGGGTGTCCACGCACCCCTTGGCCTTGTCGTTGCCCGGGTAGGTGGCACCCAGCACCCGCACGCCGAAGTCGGCGGGCTCCGGGACGCTGTCCACGACCTCGTTGAAGGCCTTCTTCGCGGCGTCCATGCGGGTCATCCCGCCGGCGTCGTTGGCCTTCATCGATCCGCTCACGTCGAGTACCAGCTCGACTTTCGGCGGAGGCCCGGTCGGATTCGTCTCGTCGGCCATCGCGGACGGTGCGGAACCGCCCACGACAGCCAAGGTCGTCAGCAGGCCGATCAAGCCGGCCCCGACCTTTCGCATCTTGATCGTCACGGGGGAGGATCCTACGGATCAAAACGGCCCGCCGTTTGCCGTCTGCCGTAGGCCGATTGACAACCCGTCAGGCGGTTGATGACGATTCGTCGGAAACATTCCCGGCGGGCGCGGTCAGGTCGTACAACGTCACCCCGCCCACGGTGGTCGCGGTGAACGTCTGCGCGACCCAGGTCGCGATGGCCTGGGAGGCGTTGCTGCCGCCCATGCTGCGCATTCCGCCGCCCATGCCGTCACCGCCCGCGCCGCCGCCCATGCCGCCGGCTCCGCCGCCGATGAAGTAGTGGATCCGACCGTCCGTGACCAACTTTTGGAACTCGGCCAGGGTCGGCGAGGGGTCGCTGCCGTTGAATCCGCCGATCGGCATGACCGGCTTGCCGGTGGCCAGTTGATAGCCCGAGGCGCTGTTCGAGCCGACCGAGGCGGCCACCCACGTGTACGCGTCGCTGTCGCGCTTCAGCGTGTCGACGACCTCCTTGCCGGGTGTGCTGCCGTTGAGCAGTCCGCCCATCCCGCCGCCGCCCATGCCGCCGCCGCCCATGCCGCCGCCCTGACGGGGCGTCATCCCGCCGTTGCCCTGCGGAGCGCCGCCGTTGCCCGGCGTGGGGCGCTGCCCTCGCGTGCCGCCGGTGCCGTCGGGGGCCTGGCCGTTCTGCCCCGGGGTGCCCGGGAACGCCTGGCCGCCCTGGCCCGGTTGGCCGCCCTGGGCCGGTCCCGGCGGGCCGCCCTGGAACGACCGGGGTCCGCCCGCCATGCCACCGGGTCCACCGGGCCCGCCGCGCCCGAAGCCCATTCCGGCCGGCCCCGCCGACGGGATCGACCCGCCCTTGGCGGTCGAGACGGTGTCCCACGTGTACGCCGCAGGTCCCGCGAGCAGCGCGGCCACCGAGACCGCGGCGGCCACCGGCGCGAGCCCGCGCAGCGCGGTCAGCGCGGCGCCGAACAGGCCCAGTCCGCCGAAGACTCCGCCGATCAGCACGACGTGGCGCAGCCACGGATGCCAGTCCGGCGTCCGGTCGAGCAGGTGGTACGACCACCACGCGCCGACCATCACGGTCAGCGCCGTGACCGCCGCCGCGCGCACGACCCGGCGCCGTTCCCACAGCAGCGCGGCGCCCATCGCCACCACCGCGGCGATCGCCGGCGCCAACGCGATGTTGTAGTAGGCGTGGAAGATGCCCGCCATGTAACTGAAGACCAACGCCGTGATCAACAGCCAGCCGCCCCACAGCACGATCGCCGCGCGGGCGGGATCGGTGCGCGGTGCGCGTCGGGTCAGCCACAGGCCCACCGCGAGCAGGATCAGCGCGGAGGGCAACAACCAGGAGATCTGGCCGCCCATCTCGGCGTTGAACAACCGGTCCCACCCGGTGGCACCCCAGTTGCCGCCACCGCCGCCGCGCGGTCCGCCGCCTCCGCCGCCCACGCTGCCGGTCTCGTTGCCGTTGAGCCGACCGAGCCCGTTGTAGCCCAGCGTGAGTTCCAGGATCGAGTTGTGTTGCGAGCCGCCGATGTAGGGGCGGGAGGATTCCGGCCACAGTTCGACGATGGCGATCCACCATCCGCCCGCGATCAGCAACGCGAGACCGGACCACAGCAGTTGCACCACCCGGCGCCAGAACCCGACCGGCGCGCACACCAGGTACACCAGCGCGAAGGCCGGCACGATCAGGAACGCCTGGAGCATCTTGGCCAGGAAGCCGAAGCCCACACACGCGCCGGCCAGCACCAACCAGCGGGTACTCGCGCTCTCCTGGGCACGCAACACCGCGTACGCGGCGACGGTGAGCAGCAGTACCAGCAGCGCGTCCGGGTTGTTGAACCGGAACATCAGCGCCGCGACCGGCGTGAGCGCGAGCAGCGCGCCGGCCAACAGACCCGCCCAGGCCGGGAACCGGCGCCGTACCGCGAGGTAGAGCACGCCGACCGTGGCGACGCCCTCCAGGGCCTGCGGGACCAGGATGCTCCACGCGTTGACGCCGAAGACCCGTGCGGACAGGCCCATCACCCACAACGACGCGGGGGTCTTGTCGACGGTGATCGAGTTGCCCGCGTCCGAGGAGCCGAAGAAGAACGCCTTCCAACTCTCGGTCCCGGCCTGGACCGCGGCCGAATAGAAGGAGTTGGCCCAGCCGGAGGCGCCCAGGCCCCAGATGTACAGCAGGCCGGTGCCCACCAGCAGGGCGAGGAACGCGGGACGCACCCAGGGCGCGTCCGCCTCGCGCCCGCGAACCGGCCGGGCGTACCAGGGTTTGCCGGTCGCGCTGCCGGCGTCGGGACGCGGTATGGGGAGCGGAGCCACTACGGCGGTCATGCGTCCTCACCTGCCGAGCCGGTCGAACCGGCGGAGTCGATGCCGGTCGAACCAGCGGATTCGGTCGCGCCGGCGGACCGGTGCGAGGGGGCCGAGGAGATCCGTGTGGCCGGGACGGACCGGGCGGTCGAAGCCGCCGAAGGGGTCGAGCCGCCGGCCGCGTCGGACGTGATCGAAGTCACCGAGGCGATCGCCCGGCCCGGGCCTGTCGCGGTCGCCGAAGCCCCCGGATCCGCCGCGGACGTCGGGTCCGAGGGATCGAACGGACCCACCGATGCGGCGACTCGCGCGGTCCGGAACACCCACACCCGCAGCAGCAGGAAGCGCACGACGGTGGCGACCACGCCCGCGCCCACCAGCGCGCCCACCTCGACCGTGCGCGAGGGCCGGGCGGTCGCGGCGTGCAGCGCGGCCAGCGTCGCGCTGCTCAGGCCCAGGCCGACGACGAAGGCCAGGCCGCCCTGGGCCTGATGGCGCCAGGCCCCGGCCCGGCCGCGGATCCCGAAGGTGAATCGGCGGTTGGCCGCGGTGTTCGCGATCGTGGTGACGGTCAGGGCCAGCGCGTTGGCCGCGAGCGCGCCCATGCCGTCGCGCAGCAGGACGTACAGCAGCAGGTGTGCCAGCGTGCTCAGCACCCCGATCAGCGCGAAGCGCGGCAACTGCGCGCGCATGCCGCGCGGCAGCCGCGCCTCGCGTACCCGGGGCGGGACCGAGACCCGGAAGGTGCCCGCCGCGATCCGCCGGGCCACCCGCGCCATGCCGCGCAGATCGTCCAGCGCGGTGCGCAGCACGTCGACCCGGCTGTCCGGATCATCGACCCAGTCCACCGGGACCTCGTGGATCCGCAGCCCGTTGCGCTCGGCCAGCAACAGCAGTTCGGTGTCGAAGAACCACTCCTCGTCGTGGACGTGCGGCAACAGCGCCTGCGCGACCACCGTGCGCACCGCCTTGAAGCCGCACTGGGCGTCCGAGAAGCGCGCCGCGAACACCCCGCGCAGCAGCAGGTTGTAGGACCGCGACACCACCTCGCGGCGGGGACCGCGGACCACCGCCGCCGAACGGGCCAGCCGGGTGCCGATGGCGAGATCGCTGTGACCGCTGACCAACGGCGCGACCAGCGGGAGGAAGGCGTCCAGGTCGGTGGACAGATCGACGTCCATGTAGGCGACCACGTCCGCGTCGGACTCGGTCCACACCTTGCGCAGCGCCCGGCCGCGGCCCTTGCGGTCCAGGTGCACGGCGCGTACGTGCGGCAGTTCGCGCGCCAGGTCGCGGGCCACCTGCCAGGTCCGGTCGGTGCTGGCGTTGTCCGCGATGACGATGCGGAAGGCGTAGGGGAATCCGCCGAGCAGATAGGCGTGCAGACGGCGCACGCTGGCGGCCAGGACGTGCGCCTCGTTGTACACGGGCACCACCACGTCCACGATCCGGGTGCGAATCGGTGTCGTCAGGCTCATGCCGGTGACGTTGTCGAGCGGGCCTGGGAGCCGTCTGAGGCGTTTCTTAAGGTGGGATGAGAATCGTCGCGGCGGCCGGAAACCGGGGGTGTCCCGGGCACGGAGACGGACGGGGGGTGGCGCGGGACGGTGGTGGGATGCGAATCTCGCGGTCCGAGACGCGCCTATGCTGCCGATCGCAGGACCGGTACGGCGCGACACAGCGATCCGGAGGTCGGATGAATACCTCGGCGGGTAGATCAGTCGGTGCGGACTCCGCGCAACCGTTCGTGGAGGCCGTGGAGATCCCGGCGGGCGGATGGAATTTCAACGCCCGCGTGGCCGGACCGGCGGCCGGCCGGCCGGTGTTGTTCCTGCACGGCTTCCCGCAGACGTCCGCGTCCTGGACGGCGCAACTCCTGGGACTGGCGCGGGCCGGCTACCGGGCCATCGCGTTCGACCAGCGCGGCTATTCGCCGGGAGCCCGCCCTCCCCAGGAATCGGCCTACGGGCGCGACGAGTTGGTCGGCGACGTGATCGCCGTGCTGGACGCGCTCGGATCGACCCGGGTGGACCTGGTCGGCCACGACTGGGGCGGTGCGCTCGCCTGGCAGGTGGCGGGCCTGCACCCGGAACGGCTGCGCACCCTGACGGTGGTGTCCACGCCGCATCCGCTCGCACTCACCGCGGCGGTCCGCGACGACTCCACCGGACAGCGGGAACAGTCCTCGTACATTCGGCTGTTCCGCACCCGCGGGGTGGCCGAGGAGAAGCTGTTGGGGGACGACGCGGCCTACCTGCGCGCGGCGTTCGCCTCGCTGCCCACCGAGTTCACCGAGCGCTACCTCGCCGTCCTGCGCGAACCGGGCGCGCTCACCGGCGCGTTGAACTGGTACCGGGCGATCGACCCGAAGGCGCTGCGCGACATCGGCGACATCGCCACCCCCACGCTCTACGTCTGGAGCGACCGCGACCCCGCCTTCGGCCGTGCCGCGGCCGAGGCCACCGCGGACTCGGTCACCGGCCCGTACCGCTTCGAGGTGCTCGCCGACGTCGACCACTGGGTCCCGGAGAACGGCGCGGAAGCCCTGACGGGCCTGCTGCTGGAGCACCTGGCCGCTTTCGCCGACCAGGGCTGACGCCCGAGGGCCGCCTTCCACCCCGGGCGGCCCAGGGGCGTCGGTGGGGTCGTGTTCACCGGGGCCATGGAGCCGGGTGGGCAACGCGGGCAGGGGCCGTTCTGGGACGTGGTGGCGGGCAGGGTCGCGCCGCCGCCCGCGGCGGCGTTGCTCGGGTGGAAGCTGGTCGACGTCGATCCGGAGCGGGGCACCATCGAGGTGGCGTTCGAGATCGACGATCGTTCCTCAACCCCGTGGGTGTGATCCAAGGCGGATTCCTGGCCGCGATGTTGGACGACACGCTGGGGCCGGCGCTGGTCGCGACGTTGCCGGCGGACGGGTTCGCGCCGACGCTCGACCTGCACGTGCAGTTTCTGCGGCCCGCTCGTCCGGGACGATTGGTCGGCCGGGGACGGGTCGTGCGGCGGGGCCGGGACATCGCGTTCCTGGCCGGCGAACTCATCGGTCCCGACGGCGAACCCGTGGCGGTGGCGACGGCGACCGCCCGCATCCGGACCCTTCGCCAGCGCGGTTGCCGCGCGGGCTTGCCACGCTTTTGGCACGCGGTCCGCCTCGCTTCGGCCGACCCGATGTTCCGCCCGGGGCGATCCGGTCAGCTCGATGTGCCCGGGAGGCGGAGGCGGGCGATCGTGCCGGGCCCGTCCTCGGCGGGCTCGAGGGCCACCGTGCCGCCCGCCTCGGCGGTGGTGCGGGCCACGATGGCCAGACCGAGACCGGAACCGGGCAGGCCGCGCGCCGCGGGCGCGCGCCAGAAGCGTTCGAACACATACGGCACGTCCGCCTCGGCGATGCCGGGGCCGTGGTCGCGCACGGTGAGTTCGCCGTCCTCGAGCCGGACCTCGACGCTCGCCTCCCCCTCGGCGCCGCCGAACTTGAGCGCGTTGTCCAGCAGGTTGACCACCGCCCGCTCCAGCGACGCGGGTTCACCGCGCACGAACCAGGGACTGAGGTCCACCTCGATCCGCGCGTCCGGCGCACGCAACCTGGCCCGCCCCACCGCGCGTTCGACCGCGGTGTGCAGCGCGGCGGTGCTGGTCGGCGGTGCGTTGGGCACCTGCTCCGGCCGGGCCAGCAGCAGCAGATCGCCGACCAGGTCGGAGAGTTCGACCAGTTGTGCCTTGACGTTGTGCAGCAGGCGCTCCTTGTCGGCGGTCGGGATCGGCCGCCCGGTCTGCTCGCTGCGCAGCAGCAGGTCGGTATTGGTGCGCAACGACGTGAGCGGCGTGCGCAGTTCGTGTCCCGCGTCGGCGATCAACCGCTGCTGACGCAGCCGGGACGCCTTGAGCGACGCGGTCATCGCGTTGAACGAGCGGCCCAGGCGCGCGATCTCGTCCTTGCCCGCGATCGGGATCACGGTGTCCAGGTCCTCGGTGCGGGCCACGTGTTCGGCCGCCTCGGTGAGCCGGTCCACCGGCCTGAGCGCGGCCCGGGCGACCAACAGGCCCAGGGTCGCGGCGCCCACGATGCCGATCGCGCTCACCACCACCAGCCACATGGCGAGGCTGTCCAACGAGCTCTCGATCTCGCCGAGCGGCCGGGACACCGACACCGCCGTGTCCCGGCTCACCCGCTGGGTCATCACCCGGACGTGCCTGCCGTCCTTGGCGGTCGCGTCGTGGAACGTCACCTCCTTGCCGCCCGCCGCGACCGCCTTGTCGTCATCGCTCACCGGGACCGGGGCCACCGGGTCGGTGCTGGTGCCCAGTTGAGTGCAGGACCACCCGTCCGCCCTGATCACCTGGTAGGTCAACAGGCCGCGCTGGAACGGCGGAGCGGGCCGGCCGCAGATGTCCGCGATGGTGGAACTGGGCCCACCGCGCGGATTCAGGAACGGTGTGCCGGTGGTGGCCAGCGTGCGGTCCATCTGCTCGCGCAGTTGATTGCGCGTCAGCACCCAGCAGGTCACCGCCGCCGCCGCGACGGCGAGCGCGACGGCGAGCGCGGTGAGCAGCGCCAGGCGGGCGCGCAGTGGCAGGTGACGGTGCATCAGGCCGGCGTTTCCGCCACGCGCAGCACGTAGCCGACACCGCGCACCGTGTGCACCAGCCGGGGCAGGCCGCCCGCCTCGGTCTTGCGGCGCAGGTACATCACGTACACGTCGAGCGAGTTGGACGCGGGTTCGAAGTCGAACCCCCAGACGTTGCGCAGGATCTGCTCCCGGGTCAGCACCTGGCGCGGATGGGTGAGCAACAACTCCAGCAGGGTGTACTCCGTTCGGGTCAGGTCGATCGGCTTGCCCGCCCGGGATACCTCGCGCGAGGCGGTGTCCATCCGCAGGTCGGCGAAGGAGAGCGTGTCGTCGGCTGATTCGCTCGGCCCGGACATCGCGCTGCGGCGCAGCAGCGCCCGTACCCGGGCCAGCAGTTCGTCCAGCTCGAACGGCTTCACCAGGTAGTCGTCCGCGCCCGCGTCGAGCCCGGTGACCCGGTCCCCGACCGCGTCGCGCGCGGTGAGCATCAGCACCGGGAGCGTGTCGCCGCGCGCGCGTAGTCGCCGGCACGCGGTGAGGCCGTCCATGCGCGGCATCAGCACGTCCAACAGGACCAGGTCGGGTGCGTCGCCGGAGATCGCGGTGAGCGCGGCCACCCCCTCGTCGGCGAGGGTGACCCGGTAGCCCTCGAAGCGCAGGCTGGACTCGAGTGCCTCGCGAACGGCGGGTTCGTCGTCGACGACGAGGATGTGCGGCGTTCCGGTGTCGGCGGCGGGCGTCATGGCGGCGACTCCTTGATTCGGCGGATCCGGGGGACCGGTTACTGCGGGTCGCCCCACGGTCGCACGCGGACACCCTCCGTGTGGACTCGGCACAAAGCGTGTCGTACCAATGTGCGCGCCGGACATGAAAGGAACATGAAAGCGACGCCGTTCGGTCGCGGATGACCCGCTCATGTGAGGATCTGGGGCGTGTCTTCAGTCCTCCGACGGGGGTTTGAAGACAGGCCCCAGGGCCACGGGACCGGTAGCGCGACGGCAACCATGCCCACCGCGGCGCCGGCCCCGCGCGGCACGGGTGACCCCCGATCGTCGCGCCGACCGCCCCCAACCCGGAGGAGAACCGTGGACGCCGAGCCGGTACGCAGCAACCCGGACGCCGAGCCGACGCACCCGCCCACCACCGACGACCCGGTGCGGATGAGCCTGGACGACGGAATCGCCACCATCACGCTGGATTCGCCGGCCAACCGCAACGCGCTGTCCGCGCGCCTGGTGGCCCGGCTGCGCCACCACCTCGCCGAGGCGGGCGTGGACGAGCGGGTGCGCGCGGTGGTGCTCACCCACACCGGGCCGACCTTCTGTTCGGGCATGGACCTGCGTGAGGCCGCCGCGGGCGGCATGGCGCACGGCGCCGAGCAACTGCTTGCGCTGCTGCGGCTGGTGGTCGAGGTACCGGTGCCGGTGGTCGCGCACCTGCGGGGCAACGCGCGCGCGGGCGGGATCGGTCTGGTCGGCGCGGCGGACCTGGCGATCGCGCCCGGGCAGGCCACCTTCGCGTTCACCGAGGCGCGGCTGGGGCTCAGCCCGGCGGTGATCTCGTTGACCACGGCGCCGCGGATGGACCCGCGCTCGGTGTCGCGATACTTCCTCACCGGCGACGTGTTCGACGGCGTGGAGGCCGAGCGGATCGGGCTGCTCACCCGGGCGGTGGACGGCGTCGGCGGCGCGGACGACGCGGTCGCCGCGCTGGTCGCCTCGTTCCGCCTGTGCTCGCGACAGGGCCTGATCGAGTCCAAGAAGCTCACCACCGGCGCGGTACGGGCGGGCTTCGACCGCGACGGCCAAGCCCTCGCGCGGCGTTCCGCCGAGTTGTTCGCCTCGCCCGACGCGACCGAGGGCATGGCGGCCTTCCGGGAAAAGCGCAAGCCGAAGTGGGTGACCGGATGAGCGGGAGGCGGCGCGCGGAGTGAACGGCGAACTGTTCCCGCTGCCCCGGGAGCGGGTCGAGATCGCGCCGGGAGCATGGCACGTACCGGACTGGCTCTCGCTCGACGAGCAGCGCGAACTGGTGGTGGCGGCGCGGTCGTGGGCCGCGCCGCCGGCCGGCATGCGGCACGTGGTGATGCCGTCGGGCGGCGTGATGAGCGTGCGCAGCGTGAGCCTGGGACTGCATTGGGAGCCGTACCGCTACACCGAGCGACTGCCGACCGGTGAGCGGGTCAAGCCCTTCCCGCCACTGCTCGGCGACGCGGCCCGGCGGGCGGTGGCCGAGGTGTACGGCTCGATCCCGGCCGACCCGTACGACATCGGTCTGGTCAACTTCTACGACGCGGACGCGAGGATGGGTCTGCATCGGGACGCGGACGAGGAGTCGCCGGCCCCGGTGGTGTCGCTGAGCATCGGCGACACGTGCGTCTTTCGGTTCGGCAACACCGAGACCCGCACCCGCCCGTGGACGGACGTGGAACTGCGCGGCGGCGACCTGGTGGTGTTCGGCGGCCCGTCCCGCCTCGCGTACCACGGCGTGCCCAGGATCCGCCCGGGCACCGGCGATCCGAGCACCGGGTTGGCCGCCGGGCGGCTCAACATCACCATCCGGGCGTCGGGCCGACCCGGCGGGTGAGGGCCGCGCTCCCGGGGCGCGGCCCTCACCCGGCCGCGACCCCGGGGCACCCCCGAGTCCGACGCCGGGTGTCTCTTCCCTCGGGACGGGGTTGACGGATCACGCCCGGAAGGGAACGCTCGTACGAGTCACCGAGCGGAGTCGGTCGATCACCCATCGGATTCCTCGGGAGTCCCGGGTCCACCGCGCGGCATCGCCGTCGGCCCGAATCGGACCGGCCACACGAGCCATTGGGAGCGCCATGTCACCGCGACGCCGCCGGGTCGGTCCGCTTCTCGCCGTGGGCGCGTCGGTCCTGGTCGCGTGCGGCGGGCCGGCGCACTACCGGGCGGTGGTGTCCGCGTCGCCGGCGCACGGGAGCGGCCCGTGCGGGGCCGCCGTCGACCATGGCGAGTTACCCGAGTGGGCGCGGGTGGGCCTCGCGCCCGGTGCCGCGCCCCCGCATGTGTTCGGCGCGCGCGGCGAGATCGTCGCGATCCTGCTCGGGTATCCGTACACGGCCCCGGCCCGGCCCGGCCGGCCGAGCAAGATCCTGTGGGCGGTGCGCCCGCGGCCCGACGGCGTGGAGCGGCCGAGTGGGACGCTGCGGATCGAGGCGACCCTGGTCGGCGGCAGCGACATCGTCACGCGCGAGGTGATCGGCGGCCCCGGCCCGTCCAACATCGACCTGCCCGCGCCGGGATGCTGGCATCTCGACCTGGCCTGGTCCGGCCGCACCGACGCGGTGGACATCCCGTACGGATCCGCGTAGCCGAACGCGAAGCGCGCGTTGGTACCCACGCCCCCGGGCGGCCGGGGACCGAAGACACGCCCGATGCGCCGGGAGCCGAAGACCCGCCCCGGGTCGGCCCCGGGCTATCCCGCCGCCGCGGCCAATGCGGCCAGGGCCATCCGCCGCAACATCGGCGCCAGCACGCGCTGCGGCGTGCGCAGGGTGTGCGGGGTCGAGTTGATCAGGCCGAAGGCGGCGTGCACCGCGGCGCGCGCCTCGCGGTCGTCGAGGCGGTCCGGGTGGGCCTTGAGCGCGACCTCGACCCAGATCTCCACGTACGCGCGCTGCACCCGGCGGATCCGGTGCCGCTCGGCCGTGGGCACCTGGTTGAGCGCGTGGTCGTGCAGCGTGATCAGGTCCGGGTGACGCAGCGCGAACTCGACCTGACCCTCGATCAGCGCGTCCAGAGCCCGCGCCGGGTCCTCGATCGCGGCCCGCTCCAGCCCTCTGGCCAGGAGCTGCTCGCTGATGCCCACCAGCAATTCGGTCAGCATCGCCTCCTTGCCCCGGAAGTGCTTGTACAGCGCGGGGCCGCTGATCCCGACCGCCGCGCCGATGTCGTCCATGCCCACGCCCTGATAGCCGCGCTCGGCGAAAAGCCGGGCGGCCACCTGCAGGATCTGGTCTCGGCGGCTCACGGTCATGTGTCCATGCTAGACACTCGGATTAACCGTGGTTAACCTCGGGGGCAGGTGAACGAAGGTTAACTTGAGGCGGTGTCATGGAGAGCGTGCTCGGCACAGCCGCCGACCCGGGGGCGAAGACGTACCGGGCCAACGCGGAAGCACACGAACGCGCGGTCGGCGAACTGCGCGACCGGCTGGCGACCACCGCCCTGGGCGGCGGCGAACGCGCCCGGGAGCGGCACACCGCGCGCGGCAAACTGCTGCCGCGCGACCGGGTGGAGGCGCTGCTCGACCCGGGCACGCCGTTCCTGGAGATCGCGCCGCTGGCCGCCGACGGGATGTACGGCGGCGACGCGCCGGCGGCGGGAATCATCGCGGGCGTCGGCCGGGTGGCCGGACGCGAGTGTGTGATCGCGGCCAACGACGCGACCGTCAAGGGCGGCACGTACTACCCGATGACGGTCAAGAAGCACCTGCGCGCGCAGGAGATCGCGCTGGAGAACCGGCTGCCATGCCTGTACCTGGTCGACTCCGGCGGCGCGTTCCTGCCGATGCAGGACGAGGTCTTCCCGGACCGGGACCACTTCGGCCGGATCTTCTTCAACCAGGCGCAGATGAGCGCCAAGGGCATCCCGCAGATCTCCGCCGTGCTCGGCTCGTGCACCGCCGGCGGCGCGTACGTGCCGGCGATGAGCGACGAGACGGTGATCGTGCGCGACCAGGGCACGATCTTCCTCGGCGGCCCGCCGCTGGTGAAGGCCGCCACGGGTGAGGTGGTCAGCGCCGAGGAGTTGGGCGGCGGCGACGTGCACGCCCGGATCTCCGGTGTGGTCGACCACCTCGCGGCCGACGACAAGGACGCGCTACGGATCGTCCGCGACATCGTCGGCACGCTCGGCGCCCGGCCGCGACTGCCCTGGGACGTACGCGAGATCGAGCCCCCGGCGGTCGATCCGGCCGGGCTCTACGGGGTGGTGCCGCCGGACGCGCGCACGCCCTACGACGTGCGCGAGGTGATCGCCCGGATCGTCGACGGCTCGCGCTTTCACGAGTTCAAGGGCGAGTACGGCACCACGCTGGTCACCGGCTTCGCCCGAATCCACGGCCACCCGGTGGGCATCGTCGCCAACAACGGCATCCTGTTCGCCGAATCCGCGGTCAAGGGCGCGCACTTCATCGAACTGTGCGACCAGCGCGGGGTGCCGCTGGTGTTCCTGCAGAACATCACCGGCTTCATGGTCGGCAAGGACTACGAACACGGCGGCATCGCCAAGCACGGCGCCAAGATGGTGACCGCCGTGGCCACCACGCGCGTGCCCAAGCTGACCGTGGTGATCGGCGGCTCGCACGGGGCGGGCAACTACTCGATGTGCGGCCGCGCGTACAGTCCGCGCTTTCTGTGGATGTGGCCCACCGCCAAGATCTCGGTGATGGGCGGCGAGCAGGCCGCGACCGTGCTCGCCACGGTCAAGCGCGACCAGATCGAGGCGCGCGGCGAGAGCTGGTCCGGCGAGGAGGAGTTCAAGCAGCCGATCCGCGACCAGTACGAGCGCCAGGGCAACGCCTACTACGCGACCGCGCGGCTGTGGGACGACGGGATCATCGACCCGCTCGACACTCGCACCGTACTGGGGCTGGCGCTGACGGCGTGTGGAAACGCGCCGCTGGCCGAGCCGCGGTTCGGTCTGTTCCGGATGTGAGGGGTCACGACGTGTTCGAGGCTGTACTGGTCGCCAACCGAGGCGAGATCGCGGTCCGGGTGATTCGCACGCTGCGCCGACTGGGCGTGCGCGCGATCACCGTGTACGCGCCGGACGACGCGGACGCGCGGCACGTGCGCGAGGCCGATGTGGCGGTCGAGGTGCCCGGCTACCTCGACGGCGACGCCGTGGTCGCCGCGGCGCTGCGATCCGGTGCCCGGGCGATTCACCCGGGCTACGGATTCCTGTCCGAGAACGCCGCGTTCGCCGCCGCCGTCGAGCGGGCGGGGCTGGTCTTCGTCGGACCGCCGGCGGCGGTGATCGAGCTGATGGGCGACAAGATCCGGGCCAAGGAGACGGTCGCGGCCTACGGCGTCCCGGTGGTGCCGGGCGGTGGCGCGGCCGGCATGTCCGACGGCGAACTCGCGGACATCGCCCGGGAGATCGGCTTCCCGGTGTTGATCAAGCCGTCGGCGGGCGGCGGCGGCAAGGGCATGCGCCTGGTGCACGACGGCGCGCTGCTCGCGGACGAGATCGCGGCGGCCCGCCGGCAGGCCAAGGGCGCGTTCGGCGACGACACGCTGCTGATCGAGCGCTGGATCGAGCGCCCCCGGCATATCGAGATCCAGGTGCTCGCGGACACCCACGGCAGCGTCGTGCACCTGGGCGAACGCGAGTGCAGCCTGCAACGCCGGCACCAGAAGATCATCGAGGAGGCCCCGTCCGCGCTGCTGGATCCGGACACCCGGGCCGAGATGGGCGCCGCCGCCGTGCGCGCCGCCAAGGCCTGCGGCTACGTGGGCGCGGGCACCATCGAGTTCATCGTGCCGGCCGAGAATCCCGACTCGTTCTACTTCATGGAGATGAACACCCGCCTCCAGGTCGAGCACCCGGTGACCGAACTGGTCACCCGGGTCGACCTGGTGGAGAGCCAACTGCGGGTCGCCGCCGGTGCCGCGATCGGCAAGTCCGACGTCTCGATGCACGGCCACGCGGTCGAGGCGCGGATCTACGCCGAAGACCCCGACCGGGGCTTTCTGCCCACCGGTGGACGGGTGTTGACGGTGTGTGAGCCGGACCTGGAGGGCGTCCGGGTGGACTCCGGGCTGCGCGAGGGCGGCGAGGTCGGCAGCTCCTACGACCCGATGCTGGCGAAGGTGATCGCGTACGGCGACGACCGCGCGACGGCGATCAGCCGACTGCGGGCGGCCCTCGCGCAGACCCGGGTGTTGGGCGTGACCACCAACCTGGGCTTCCTGTACCGCCTGTTGGGCGACCCGGCGGTGCTCGCGGGCGACCTGGACACCGGCTTGGTCGAGGCCAGGACGGACAACCTGATCGGCCGGCCGGCGCCGCCCGAGGTGGCGGTCGCGGCGGCGCTGGCGGCGCGCGCCGAGCGGATCACCGGCACCGGCTGGGTGGACCCGTTCTCGGCGCAGACCGGGTGGCGGGTCGGCGGGCCGGCCTGGGACACGCACGTGTTGCGGATCGGGCCGGGCGAGCCGATCGAGGTTCGGGTGCGCGACGGCGAGGTCTCGGTGGACGGCGGCCCACCGGTCGCCGCGTCGGTGCGGGTCGTGCCGGGCGGGCTCGTGGTCGGCCACGACGGGCTGACCAAGCGCTTCGACTACGCCGCCGAGTCGGCCGGGGTGCGCTGGCTCGCGTACGGCCCGGACACCTGGCGGGTGAGCGAGGTGGACACCGTACGGGCCGAGGCGGCCGGCGGCGCGGCGGCCAGTGGCGCGCTGACCTCGCCGATGCCCGGCACGGTCACCGTGGTCAAGGCCGCGGTCGGCGACCGGGTCACCCGCGGCCAGACCGTGGTCGTGGTGGAGGCGATGAAGATGGAGCACGCGCTGACCGCGCCCTTCGACGGCGTGGTCACCGAGATCGGTGTATCGGCCGGCGCGTCGGTGGCGATGGACCAGACGCTGGCGCTGGTGGTGGCCGAGGCGCCGGCGGTGGTGGTGGCGGAGACGCCGGCCGCACCGCTCGACGGGGCGCTCGACGAGCCGATCGGCGGGTCGCCGGCCGTGCCGCTCGACGGGTTGCCCGAGGCACCGCTCGACCGGGAGGCGAAGACCTGATGACACGACAGCTGCCGGACACCCACCGTGAATCCGGGCTTCCGGAACGGGTGTTCATCCACGAGGTGGGCGCGCGCGACGGACTCCAGAACGAGTCGGGCGTGGTGCCCACCGAGGCCAAGGTGGAGTTCGTCCGCCGGCTGGCCCGGGCCGGCCTGGGCACGATCGAGGTGACCAGCTTCGTCTCGCCCAAGTGGGTGCCCCAACTCGCTGATGCCGCAGAGGTGTTCGCGGCCGTCGTCGCGGACGACGAGATCGCGACGGTCGATCGCCGGCTGCCGGTCCTGGTGCCCAACGAACGCGGCTTCGACCGCGCGCTGGAGCTGGGCGCGCGACGGATCGCGGTGTTCGGCAGCGCCACCGAGACGTTCGCCCGACGCAACCTCAACCGCACGGTGGCCGAATCGCTGGATATGTTCCGCCCGGTGGTCGAACGGGCCGGTGCCGCCGGCATCGACACCCGCGGCTACCTGTCCATGTGCTGGGGCGACCCGTGGGAGGGCCCGGTCCCGCTCGACCAGGTGGTCCGGGTCGGCAAGGCCCTCGTCGAGATGGGCTGTTCGCAGCTCAGCCTGGGCGACACGATCGGCGTCGCCACGCCCGGACACGTCACCGCGCTGCTGACCGCCTTCGCCGAGGCCGGCGTCCCGGCCGAGCGGATCGCCGTGCACTTCCACGACAGCTACGGCCAGGCGCTGGCCAACACGCTCGCGGCGCTGCGCTTCGGGGTGACCACGGTGGACGCCTCGGCGGGCGGCCTGGGTGGTTGCCCGTACGCGGAGAGCGCCACCGGCAACCTGGCCACCGAGGACCTGGTCTGGATGTTGCACGGCCTGGGCATCGACACCGGCGTCGACCTGGGCGCACTGGTGGCCACCAGCGTGTGGATGGCCGAACTGCTCGGCCGCCCCAGCCCCTCGCGCGCGGTCCAGGCACTCGCCGGCAAGCGGGTGGACGCCCACGGCCTGGCACTGACCGACCCGACCTCCTAGAGCGGGACTTCAACCCCCCGCCGGACCGTCGAAGACCCACCCCGGCGACCGCCCACCCGCAGCCCACCGACCCACCCACGGACCGGTGTCGCCACGAGCGCGCCGACCCGCCCCGCCACCGAATCCGGGAGCCTGCCCCATGTTGGACCACCGCCTCGACGACGAGTACGAGCAACTGCGGCGCACCGTCGCCGAGTTCGCCAAGGATGTGATCGCACCCGCGATCGGCGAGCTGTACGAGAAGCACGAATTCCCGTACACGATCGTGCGCGAGATGGGCCGGATGGGTCTGTTCGGGCTGCCGTTCCCGGAGGAGTACGGCGGCATGGGCGGCGACTACCTCGCGCTGGGCCTGGTGCTCGAAGAGCTGGCCCGGGTCGACTCCTCGGTCGCGATCACGCTGGAGGCGGCCGTCTCGCTGGGCGCGATGCCGATCCACCGGTTCGGCACCAAGGAGCAGAAGGAGACCTGGCTGCCCAAGCTGACCAGCGGCGAGATGCTCGGCGCCTTCGGCCTGACCGAGCCCGGCGGCGGCTCGGACGCCGGCGCCACGCGCACCACCGCGCGCCTGGACGAGGCGACGGGGGAGTGGGTGATCAACGGCGGCAAGTGCTTCATCACCAACTCCGGCACCGACATCACCGGCTTCGTCACGGTCACCGCGGTCACCGGCACGAAGGCCGGCGGCGGCAAGGAGATCAGCACGATCATCGTGCCCGCCGGCACCAAGGGCTTCACCGTCGCGCCGCCGTACTCCAAGGTCGGCTGGAACTGCTCGGACACCCGGGAGCTGTCCTTCGACGACGTGCGCGTCCCGGCCGAGAATCTGCTCGGCGAACGCGGCCGGGGCTACGCCCAGTTCCTGTCCATCCTGGACGAGGGCCGGGTGGCCATCGCGGCGCTGGCCACCGGGTTGGCGCAGGGCTGCGTGGACGAGTCGGTGCGCTACGCCGGCGAACGCGAGGCATTCGGCCGCCCGATCGGCGCCAACCAGGCGATCGCCTTCAAGCTCGCGGACATGGAACTGCGCGCGCACAACTCCCGGTTGGCCTGGCGGCACGCCGCCTCGCTGCTGGTGCACGGCGAGCGGTTCAAGAAGGAGGCCGCGCTGGCCAAGCTCTACAGCTCGGAGAGCGCGGTGGACAACGCCCGCGACGCCACCCAGATCCACGGCGGCTACGGCTTCATGAACGAGTACCCGGTGGCCCGCTTCTGGCGCGACGCCAAGATCCTGGAGATCGGCGAGGGCACCAGCGAGGTCCAGCGCATGCTGATCGCCCGCGAGCTGGGGCTGCCGCGCTGATCGCGGCGGGACATCGGGGCCGGCCTTCCGGGACGCACGTCGTCCCGGTGGGTCGGCGTCGGTGTCCTGGGCGGATGGGCGGTTTCACAGCGAGACGGCGCGGGGTGACGCTCACGACCAGCACGCTGTTGCTGACCATGTACCGGATGAACACGCCCGTAACCGTGGCCTCGCGGCGGTCCCGGTCGGACCCCACCTGACTGGATCCGTGCCCGTAGGGGTCGTTGCCCACGGTTGATTCGACGGTCGATTTGAAGGCGCGGATCTGCGAGGCCGACAGGGGCTTGAGGCCATCCTCGGCCCGGTCGGAGTACTGCACGTAGTAGCGGCTCATCGAGGCACCGCGTTTCCGTCGCCGTCCGTCCACTGGGCAAAGCTGAAATCCCCGGCCTTGATGCGGCGGGCATCTTCTTCGTCCTCCTCCTGAGCCTCCGGAGGAAGCGCCCAGTGCAGGATGGCGTCGCGTTCGAGCCGATCGAGCGGGGTCTCGTACATGACCTTGTCGAACTCCTCGCGACGGTCCTCGGGGAGCGCGGCCCGGATCTCGGCGAGCGTATTCGGCAGCTCGATCCGCTCACCACGGACGACGGTGGTTCTGGGCATGGCGGCCTCCTGCTCGCGATGGGCCTTCCAGAATGGCATCGCGCGGTCCCCGCCCGACAGCCGGCGCGCACGAGGGCACCACACACGACCCCGGCGCGCGCCCCCGCGAGAATGCGGGGGCGCCGACGTATCTCCCCCGAGTTGCCGACGATCGTCCAAGCCACGGCGACCGGGCGGACGCCGGTCGAGCCTGGGATTCCGGAAGGTGGGATTTCGCGTTCTGATGGTTGACCTAGTCCACTGTTGTGAGGATGGTGGCGGGCAGGCAGTTGTCCGGGACCAGGGAGGGACGCCGTGGCCAAGCGGTTCGAGGGACGTAGAGCTTTGATCACCGGGGCCAGCAGGGGAATCGGGGCGGCGTTGGCGGTGCGGCTCGCGGCCGAGGGAGCCGACGTGGCGGTGACCGCGCGTACGTTGCGACAGGGCAACCTGGCCGGGTCGTTGGAGCGGACCGAGACGCTGATCGCCCGGCACGGGCGGCGCAGCGCGGTGGTGGTGGCCGACCTGTCCGACGAGGGGCAGCGGGCCAGGATCGTCCCGGCCGCCGAGGAGGGGCTCGGCGGGCCGATCGACATCCTGGTCAACAACGCGGCGATGGCCTCGTACGCGTCGTTGCGGGTGTATCCGCAACGACGGGCGCGGCTGCACTTCGAGGTCAACGTGCTCGCGCCGATGGAGTTGTGTCAGGCCGTGGTGCCCGCGATGGCCACGCGCGGCGAGGGCTGGATCGTGAACGTGACCAGCGGCACCGCGCGGCCGTGGGCGGGGCCGCCGTTCGAACTGGGCGTGTTGGGCACCAAGACCGCGGTGTACGGGGCGTCCAAGGCCGCGTTGAACCGGATCACCAACGCGCTGGCCGCGGAGCTGTACGGGACCGGGATCCGGGTGAACACGATCGAGCCGCGGGCCGCGGTGCTCAGTGAGGGCGCGGAGGAGTTGGTAGGCGGGCAGTTGCGCCCCGATCAGATCGAGACCATGGACCAGATGGTCTCCGCGACCCTGGAACTGTGCGACGGCCCGGCTTCGCGCACCGGCGGCGAGTACGTGAGCCTGGACCTGCTGGCCGAACTGGGCATCAGGGTCTGAGCACCGCGCCGGCGAACCGACCGCGAGGCGCGGCTCACGCGGCGCACCGACCGCCGGGCGCGGCGCCCCCGGCGGGCCGACCGCGATCCGCGTGCCTCACTCCGGCAACCGCAGCAGCAGCGCGGCGAGCAGCCGGGTCTTGGGGTCGGCCCAGTCCAGCCCGGTCAGTTCGCCGGCCCGGCGGATCCGATAGCGCAGCGTGTTGGGATGGATGTGCAGGTCCGCCGCCGCGGCCCGCACGTCGCCCAGCGCGTCCAGCCAGGCCAGCACCGAGCCGGTGTACTCGGTGCCGTGCTCGGCGTCGTGCGCGCGCAGCGCGTTCAGCCGGGGGTCGCGGATGTGTCGCCGGTCGGTCAGCAGCGCCTGGACCTCGCCGTACAGCACCGCCGGGCGGACCTCGGACAGGGCCGCGACCTCGGCCGACACACCGCCCGCCGCCATCGCGTCCAGGACCCGGTCGACCGATTCCCGGGCCGCCACCGTGCGGGCCAGGCTCGGCGCCGGGTCGCCGACGGCGCCGCGTACCGCCAGGTCCAGGTGGCCGTGCGCCGCCTCGGCGATCTCGTGCGCCCAACCGAGCACCACCGACTCGGCCGGCGGTGCGGACAGCAGTACGTACAGCCGCGCGCCCAGCGGCGCGACGTGCGCGTGGCTGTGCCGGGCCGCCGCGTATACCGAGACCAGGTTGGCCAGTTCGGTCCTGGCCAACTCCTGGGACGGCTCGTCCGGCCTGCTCGCGCGCACGGTGAAGCCCAGGACCTGCACCGGCCGCACCGGATCCAGGCCCAACTGGGTGCCCGCGGTCCGGGCCGCGACGGCGCCGGTGAGCAGGCCCGCGACGTTCTCCCGGGTCACGCCGGCCTCGGCGGGCAGCCGGGTGCGCCGCCGGACCAGGTGCAGTGTGGCCACTCGCGCCGCGCCGAGCAGCACCTCGGCGGCCCGTTCGGCGAGCGGCTGCCGGCCCTCCTGTACCCAGATCGTGCCCAGCCAGCGCCCACCCGCGTGCACGCCGACCGCCAGTCGGCGGCGGATGCCCAGATCGGGGCGCTCCTCGACGGCGACCACCTCGGCCGTGGTGCGCAGCCGGTGGAAGACGCCCCAGTCGCGCAGCCGGGCCATGTACTCCTCCGGCCCCTGCCAGCCCAGGATGGACAACCGGCGCAGTTCGTCCGCCTCGTCCGGCCCGGTCGCGCGCGAGTAGGCGAGCACCCGGTTGGCGCTGTCCTCGATGCTGACCCCGCCGCCGGTGAGCATCGCGGTGGTCTGGGCGAGCGAGAACAGGTCGCCGCCGTCCGGTGGTTCGGCGTCCGGGCGTTCGTCCAACGCGGCGTGCGCGAGCGCGGCCACCTGCTCCCAGCGGGCCTCCGGGCGTACCGAGAGCAACACCACGCCCGCCGTGTCGGCGACCTCGCGCAGCGCCGCGTGTTCACCCTTGACCGCGACCGCCGTCGCACCGGCCACGCCCGCCGCGCGCACCGTGCCCGCCGCCGCCCGGCCGCGCAGGCCGACCGCCAGGAGCAGGTCGCCCGGCATCGTGTGCGGCTCCTCCTCCGGGTCGAGGATCGACACGTGTCGGACCAGGCCCTCCAGGCCGCCGGCCGCCGCCGCGACCCGGACCGGGCCGTCGCCGACCGGGCCACCCAGAGCGGCCAGCAGTTCACGCAGCGGGACGCCGGTTTCGGCCACTTTCGACCCCTTCGGGAATGTTGGCCGATGAGCCAAGTTGGGTGTTTCGAGTTTAACCGATCGGATAAACACCCGAGGCCGAGTCCGGCCTAGCGTTGGGGTCGAGAGCCATGCCCGTCTCGGCGCGGATCAGGCGTCCGGCGAAGCACCGCTCACCCGGACCGCCGAACGCCGAGACCGCCCAGATCACCGAACACGTCGATCATCCGAACATTCGGATCGATCACCGAACATCGGATCACCGAAGAGGAGCGCCGTTTTGGACGCTGTGACCCAGGTCCCCGCCCCGGTCAACGAGCCGGCACACGACTACGCCCCCGGCACGCCCGCGCGGGCCCGCCTCGAAGCGAAGCTCAAGGAACTGGCCGCGGCCCCGATCGACCTCCCGATGACCATCGGCGGCGAGCGCCGGATGGGCTCCGGTGAGCGCACGGACGTGGTGCAACCGCACAACCACGGCGCGCGCCTGGGCACCTTCGCGAACGCCGGCACCCAGGACGCCCGAGACGCGATCGACGCGGCCCTGGCCGCCGCGCCCGCGTGGCGCGACCTGTCCTTCGACGACCGCGCGGCGATCTTCCTCAAGGCCGCCGACCTGCTCGCCGGCCCGTGGCGCGAGACGATCGCCGCCGCGACCATGCTGGGCCAGGGCAAGAACGCGCAGCAGGCCGAGGTCGACTCCTCCTGTGAGCTGATCGACTTCTGGCGCTTCAACGTGCAGTTCGCCCGCCGAGTGCTGGCCGAGCAGCCGATCAGCAGCCCGGGCGTGTGGAACCGCACGGACCACCGGCCGCTGGAGGGCTTCGTCTACGCGATCACCCCGTTCAACTTCACCGCGATCGCGGGCAACCTGCCCACCGCGCCGGCGCTGATGGGCAACGTGGTGCTCTGGAAGCCCTCGCCCACCCAGACCTTCTCGGCCGTATTGCTGATGCGCCTGCTCGAGGAGGCCGGACTCCCGGCCGGTGTGATCAACCTGGTCACCGGCGACGGCATCGCGGTCTCCGAGGTCGCGCTCGCGCACCCCGCGCTCGCGGCCATCCACTTCACCGGGTCCACCGCGACCTTCCAGCACCTGTGGCGCACGGTCGGCGAGAACATCGCCGGCTACCGCACCTACCCGCGGATCGTCGGCGAGACCGGCGGCAAGGACTTCGTGGTCGCGCACCCCAGCGCCGACCACGACGTGCTGCGCACGGCGCTGGTACGCGGCGCGTTCGAGTACCAGGGCCAGAAGTGCTCGGCCGCCTCGCGCGCCTACATCCCGCGCTCGATCTGGGAATCCGGCTTCAAGGACGACTTCCTGGCCACCGTCGACGGGCTGTCGATGGGCGACGTCACCGATCTGAGCCACTTCCTGGGCGCGGTCATCGACGAGCGCGCGTTCGCCAAGAACAAGGCCGCGATCGACCGCGCGCACGCCGACGACACGGTCGAGGTCGCCGCGGGCGGCAGCTACGACGACAGCGTCGGCTGGTTCGTCCGACCCACCGTGCTGGTCTCGGCGAACGCCGACCACGACATCTTCAAGGACGAGTACTTCGGCCCGATCCTGGCCGTGCACGTCTACGAGGACGACGCCTACGACACGATGCTCGCCCAGATGGAGTCGGTGTCCGCGTACGGCCTCACCGGCGCGGTGATCGCGCAGGACCGCGAGGCGATCGCGCACACCGCGCACGTGCTGCGGTTCGCGGCGGGCAACTTCTACATCAACGACCGCCCCACCGGTGCGGTGGTGGGTCAGCAGCCGTTCGGCGGCGGGCGCGCGTCCGGCACCAACGACAAAGCCGGCGCGATGCAGAACCTGATGCGCTGGACCAGCTCGCGCTCGATCAAGGAGACGTTCGTCCCGGCGACGGACCACCGCTACCCGCACATGGGCTGACCCACCTCACCCCACCGGTATTTCGGGAGAAGAAATGCTCCGCAGCCCCATCCTCGCGGCGGCCCGCTCGCCGCGGACCCGCTCGCTGGTCGAGCACCTGCCGCCGACCCGGGCGATCGTGGACCGCTTCGTGGCGGGCGACGTGCTCGCGGACGCGATCCGGGTCACGCGCGAACTCGTCGAGTCCGGGCGCAAGGTGACGCTCGATCACCTCGGCGAGGACACCGCCGACCGGGCCCAGGCCGACGCGACGGTGGACGCGTACGAGTCGCTGCTCGGCACGCTCGGCGAGACCGGCCTCGCGCGCAGCGCCGAGGTGTCGGTCAAGCTCTCCGCCGTCGGACAGTTCCTGCCCGGCGACGGCGAGCAGATCGCGCTGGACAACGCCCGGCGGATCTGCGCGGCCGCCGCGCGGGTGGGCACCACGGTCACCCTGGACATGGAGGACCACACCACGACCGACTCGACCCTGGGCATCCTGCGCGATCTGCGCAAGGACTTCCCGTGGGTGGGCGCGGTGCTTCAGGCTTATCTGCGACGTACCGAGCAGGACTGCCGGGACTTGGCCCACGAAGGCTCACGGGTGCGGCTGTGCAAGGGCGCCTACCAGGAGCCGGAGTCGGTCGCGTTCCAGGACAAGGGCGACGTGGACCGGTCGTACGTGCGGTGCCTGCGGATCCTGATGGGGGGCGCGGGCTACCCGATGGTGGCCTCGCACGACCCGCGCCTGATCGCCATCGCGCGACACCTCGCGGACCTGGCCGGGCGGGCGCCGGGCAGCTTCGAGTTCCAGATGTTGTACGGCATCCGGCCCGAGGAGCAGGCCCGGATCGTCGAGCGCGGCGACCTGATGCGCATCTACCTCCCGTACGGCGCCGAGTGGTACGGCTACTTCATGCGCCGGCTCGCGGAGCGCCCGGCGAACCTGACCTTCTTCCTGCGCGCGATGGCCACCAAGGGGTAGACGGGGCGACGTGGAAGCGCCGGACGGGCCGACGTCGGCCCGTCCG
>NZ_JBVHLU010000128.1:0-25500 GCF_055558835.1 Embleya sp. NPDC025285 | reverse complement strand
CCGTGTACTTCGACGGACGTCCCACTTGGACTTCCCTTCCTGGACCTCACGATCCAAGTTTCAAGGTGTCCATGATCAAGGGGAAACCTCAGGGGTCCAGCGGCGTGCTCCACACGTCCTGTGCGAACGGCGAGCGCTGCAGCATCCGGGCATGGACGTGACGGGCGACCACGGAGAACTTCACGTACGCCTGGGCGGGATCGGTGTCCAGGCCGGTGCGGGCGACATCATCCAGCACCTCGGCGACGACCCGACTGAACAACCCGTCGAACGAGTCCTGATCACCGGACGAGGCTGCGATCACCCAGGCCTTCACGTCCCTCCCGGAGCGATGGACGACATGGGCAAGGCTCGCAGCGCGCCCGGACCGGCACAGATCGAGCAGGAACAGCGTCGGGGACTGCATACGCTGGGCGTCGTTCACCCACTGCGTGACGTTCGTATCCCGACCCACGCGGGCGTCCGCCGGCACCACGTCCACCCGCGACGGATCCCCCGGATCAGCGTCCCCGTGCCCCGCGACGTACACCACCCGCGCCGACCCCAACGCCCCGTTCACCGCCGACTGCAACGCGACCGAGTCCGGATGCATGTGTACGTCGGTCGTGTAGCCCAGCCGATCCAGGGCCGCCGCGACCGACCGGACGACGTCGGCGACGAACGGCAGATCCGACCACGCCGCCGCCCCGACCGCCGCCTCGCCCCGGGACGAATCCGCGTCGAAGCGACCGATCCCCACCAGCAACGCGCGTCCGACGCCCACCCACGACCCCGCTCCCCGAACCGGAGCACCCAGGGTGCCGGCTGTCCACCGAGGGCACTCCCGAAACCGCACGAGGACGTCCGCCGGGACGAACGCAGCGACCGGCCACCGATGCGGCGGCGACCCCGGCGATCAGCGAATCCGAGTGCCGGACGCGCCGTTGGAGGGCGGCTTCCGTAGCGGAGAGTGATCAGGGGGCTGGAGGGTTTTCGCGCACACCTGACACCCGCCGTGTACATCCGCACTCACCTTCGGTGCTTGATGAGCGACGGTCGGCTCGGCGCGATTTGCAAACGTGCTGTTCAGCGCCTTGAAGACGGTGACCGATGGGTGGGGCTTCAGGGGATCGAACTCTGCACCTGCAGATGAAAAGTCCGCTGCTCTGTCGGCCGGGCCGTCAACTCGGTTGGGCGTCGCGATGTGATCCGCTCTTGCCCACAGGCAGCGTACCGGTATCGCATAGAACATGCTTCCCGTATCGTCGGACCCCCTGTGGCCTGCATGGATGTAGATGCGGATGCCGGAGACCGGGCAGCGCCACGAGCGGCCGACGTGCATGCATTGGGCACACTGGGCTGCCTGTTCGACGAGTCGCACCCGATCCGAAAGGACGCGGAAATCCGCGTTCGGAGTCGAAGATCCGCCCGGCGCGTGTCCACTCGCCGGCCCGGCACGTGTCCTGACCCTGATCCTTGGCCGATCCGGTCTTTTCGGAAGGGGCGGGCAAGGCATGGGCAAGGGCAGCTTGAGAAGCGGCAAGGTTAGCGGCGGCGGCGGTAATGGGGCTGCGCCCGACCCATCTCGGATACGCCTACGAATCCACGTTCCGACGGCGGGGTCGGTTGCCACCCGAAGTGGTTGGGTAATGTGGTGGGATCGAGGCCGATCGCGGCCCAGCCGGGGCGAGTTCGCAAGGCTCGGTCACATCGGCTTCGGCCTCGTGGCGGTCGAACGGAGTGCACACGAGATCGGGGCGAGAAGCGACCGCCTTGACCGGGTCAGTAGTCCGCCGGGCCGGGGCGTGGGGTGTCGGTTGGTCGGGCGCGCACGTAGGAGGTGCCCGCGATGGTTGTGGCGGGGCGGGGGTCGTCGAGGCGAGCCGGCACGATGCGGGTCGAGATCCACGATCCTTTGGCAGGCACGGAGAGCCGGAGCTCGCGGGCGATGTCCGGGTGCTCGCGTTGGTGGCCCAGGATGATGATGCCTTCGTCGCGGAGGTGCCGACGGGCGTCGCGCACGCGTTTCGCCGGGTCGGTCTGGTGGGCGATGGTGGCCACGGGTTCGCGCGGGATGATGCGGTCACGGACGTGCCGGAAGAGTTCGTTGATGCGCCTTTGGCCGGAGACGCGGTCGGCCAGGATGAGGTCGCGGGTGTGGGCCGGCAGGTGCAGGAGGAAGTTTTCCGGCAGGTCGCCGGAGCGCACGAGCCAGTGGATCGCGCGGCGACCTGTGGGGGACAGCCGATATTTCCGCTCGGGCGACCCGGGCAGCACCGCGTCCTCGGTGATGTGGAGAAGGCCGACGGAGAAGCGTGACTGTTCGTCGTCGGCGGTGAGCAACAGGCCGACGTGGCCGAGGGCTTCGCGGGGGAGGGAGAAGCGTGGGTGGACGCGGTGGCCGGCGACGAGGTAGTGGGTCGTACCCGCGGGGAAGCCGTGTGCGGCACGGCAGACGATGCCGACCTTGGCGGCGAGGTAGGTCTTCTCGGGTTTCTCCAGTTCGGCCACGTCGTAGCGACCGGTGCGTTGGCCGTCGAGGACCTCGTCGAGGGACCGACGAAGGGCTTCGCCGAATCGGGAGTGCTCGGGGTCGTGCAGACGGAACCAGGTGGCGGTCGCGTGTACCGGGCCAGTCGGCTCGGGGGGTATCAAGACGCGCCCACGCGGTCGTCCGGCAGAAAGAGTCGTTCGCCGATGATTCGTGTCGGTGAGAGCACATTCCAAAGCTAGGAGCCGCCGTTGAGCGACGCCACGGTTTGCCGATATGCCAGGGATTTCGGCCGATCATCACCGAACACCTGGTTTTGGGCCATTTCTGTCAGGATGGTGGCTGGGCACTCGACTGGTGTTCGGCCTCACGGGGCAGTCTGCGCGAGAGCCGGGTGCCCGAGCCCTATGCCGTCGGTGGATCGGTCGGGTCCAGCGGCATGAACCGTGAGTAGTGAGCCTGGAAGGCGACTGTGACGACTCCGGTTGGGCCGCTGCGTTGCTTTGCCACTTGTAGGTCGGCTTCGCCGGCGCGCGGCGAATCTTTGTCGTGGGCGTCTTCGCGGTGGAGGAGGAGGATGACGTCGGCCTCGTCCAGGAGCGATGGTTCCAGGTCCGACAGACTCGGTGGGCGTTCGGATCGGGCTGCGATACCCGCGATCAGGCGGGACACGACGACCACGGGGATCTTGAGGTCACGGGCCAGGTGCTTCAAGGAGCGGGCGAGGGAGCGTGGCCCGTCGTGGTCGATGTCGGGTGCGACGACGAGTTGTACGCAGTCGACGACGGCCAGGCGCAGGTCGTTGCGCGCCGAGAGCGACTGGCTTCGTTCGCGAATGTCCTGCATCGAGAGTCGAGGTGAGTCTTCGATGTAAAGGGGAGCAGCCGCCAGTTTGAGGTGGCGGGCAAGTCGTGTCCATTCCTCGTCTTGAAGACCGCCGGAGCGAAGACGGAAGAGGGGGACTCGCCCCTCTGCGGACAGCAGTCGCATGCGGATCTCGCTATCTGTCATCTCGCAGGAGAAGAAGACGCTCGCCAATCCCTGGGTGATCGAACACGAGCGAACGAAGTCGAGTGCCAGGGTGGATTTCCCCATGCTGTGGTCTCCGGCCACGACGACCAGTTGCCCGGGCCGGAGGCTACCGATCAGGTAGTCGAGCTGGGGAAACCCGGTCGAGATCCCGCCGGTTGGTATGCCGCGAGAGTTGACGGCCTCGATCTCGTCGAGTGCGCCCTCCCAGCCGAACTCGCCCTGGTCGGGTTCCTCGCGTTGCTTGAGCAACCGACGCAGACTCATCTCCGTGCTCATGGCGGTGGCCCGCGCATCGACGTCCGCCTCGACGGTGGAGAGTTGTTCCCGGTCGACCCGACGTCCCAGGAGCACGAGGTCGCGAAGGAAGGCGCGGTCGACGAGCCGCATCGCGCACGACTCTGCGATCTCGTTCGCGATGCGAGCTTTCGCGACGAGACCGTCCAGGTAATCCTGAACCGACTGGTCCGCTTGCACCCGCACACTCTTGTCGAGCCTTGCGCTGACGGAGGCGGCGTCCACCGGATCGCCGTTCGCGTACACGTCGAGAATGGTTTCGTAGATCGAGGCGTGCGCCGAGTGGGAGAAGTCCCTCGCCCTCAGGTGTTCCACGACATCGGCGATGGCGTCCTTCTCGAGGAGCATCCCTCCCAGGACCAGCCGTTCATCTCTTGCGCCGCTCCAGGGAACGTCGCCTCGTGTCTCTTCGGGTGACGCCGACGCCGTTCCGGAGTGCTCGGGGGCCGTGCGACCGAGACCCGATGTGCCCTTCTTTGGTGATGGCCTCGCCTGTTGCCAACTCTCCTCGAGGGCTCTGCGGAGGATCTCCGCCTCGTCAGCGGCTGTTCCGTGTTTCTTCGCCTCCCCGGCGAGCCATGTGCCCAGTGTTCGTAGCGCGTAGCCCTTCGGGAAGACTGCCCCGTTGAGGATGCGACCCAGTGCCGAGTGGTTCAACGTCGAACCCAGGGACGAGTCGTCTCGGATGCCCTTGGCGATCGCTCGCAGCCCCGGCGGGCCTGCTTCGACGTACAGGCGATGCAGGGCCACGAGGAAGTCGCGACGGGGCCCGGGCGGGACCGTCGTCTTGTCGGGTAGTGCGACCCCCAGGGTTCCGCGCTGCCCGGCCACCGCATCTCCCGACTGTCTCGAAGTGTCCCACTGTCAGTTTCCCGAAGTCGACGACGCAGGTCAGGCATTCGCCGAAATCACGAACTGTCGCAAGGCGTCCAAGAGCGGAACCCCCGAACAATCCCCCGGGAGGCTTGAGACAACACATCCCAGGGAGGCTGTCATGGCACTGTTCAGCAGATTTGGATCGACAGCCGTTCGTCGTCGGGCCTCGCGCCACGGGCGACGTTTTTTCACCGGTGTTGCGCACGGTGCCGCTGCGGCCATCGGGAACACGATCGTTGTCGGGATCATCTGGTGGCTGCGGAACGGGTGACGGCCTGTATACCCCAGCCCCCGGATCGGCATTTGTCGGGTCCGTCGAGGAACAGCGAGGGCGTGTCGAGTCCTGCGTACTCGCCCGGGTGACCGGCGTTGCTCAGCTCCGTGGTGTTGGACTGCATCGTCCTCTCCGGCAGTACGGGTGGGGTGAACTGCCCATTGTCTTCGGTACCGCGATCACCGCCGCGCGTGGCCCGGCGGCCCAGGACGGGCAGCCCGATGTCGAGAACCTCTTGCAGTACCTTCGCGGGCAATACCGCGCGTCCGGGGCCCTGAACCCCGAGCAACGGCGGTCGTCGGAACGGTTGAGGATCGTGGTCAAGGCGCTGCGGGCCGATGTTTCGGACGCCGCCGTTTCTCATCAACCGCAGGGGCCGTCAGGGCCAGCGCTGGTGGCGTCATCCGAAAGCCCAACCTGCGCGGCGGGTTCGACGTCCTGCCGTCTTCGCCGAGTTCGAGAGGGTGCGGTTCGTGCGCCAGCGCACGCCTGGGCTGTGCCTGTCGGGGACCCGGAAGCCCCCATGTGGGCACCGGCGGCCCGGGCGAACGCGAGCCGTGCGGGGCGGCCAGCGGAACCCGCCACGGGAGGTGCCGGGTTCCGACTCTTTCGGTGTGTTACCCCTTCGGGGGCTGACGTCGTAGCGTTCGCCCTGCAGCGTGCGTGGGCGAACACGGCGCTGGCGCCGCACCGGCCGTCCGAGGTCGTGCTCGCCCGGAGGCTTCCGCTTCCAGGCGGACACGACCGGTGCCTGCGGCGGCCCGGAGACCTCACGCTCTGGAGCCTCGGCCCGGTCCACGTCGGTACTGGGTCCGAGGGTCTGGACCACGTTCCCGCGACAACCGGGCTCCTCGTACGGATCCACGAAACGGCTGCTCTCGTCGGCGACCACCCCGCTCATCTGACACGGCAGGCCGCCCACGGCGTGGTGGGCGCCATCGAGGATGCCCTCGTCGGTGCCGAGGCGAAGCCAGCGCCGAGTCGATCACAACCACACCGCGACCTCGACCCGGCTTCGCGACCTGTTCAAACCGCCTTAATTGACCGAGAGTCGTGCCGAGTGGGCCGTGCTGAGGTCGGCCTTGACGTGAGGGCTGCGGTGTAGGGCGGGCCGGTCATTGATCCGCCGGTGCCCGTGGCCGGATTGGTGGTGCCCGGAACCGACGACAGGGCGGCGAGGTGCTCGTCGCGGCCCTGCTACGACAGCGCAGCTGAAGATTGTGGAGACGGTGGTACCGAGTACTCGACGCACCGCTACGGTGAGCCGTGCGGCCACTGATAGCACGATGCCACCAAGGAGCACATGAACGAGCCCGTCGCTGCCGGTCGGTCCGAAGGTGAGACGACTTCCGCACCCTCCGCTGTTCCTCAGGAGGGGGCCGCCGGATTCGTCACTGCTGCGGCCGGAAAAACTGAGCGAGGTTCGAGCACCTATGCGACCGGCGGTGGCGGTGTTTCGTTCGCGCACCGCGTAGCGGCTGCCTATCTCGCCGGCATGCTGACCGGTGGACGACGGGCAGAGGCATCCGAGCTGCCGGTCCGGAAGGTGTCGTTCCAAACCGGTCCGGCGCACCCGGTGGATGACCTTCTGGTTGAGTGCGGCGATGAGGCAGCCGAGGTCATCCTTGCCGTGGCGTGTCGAGCAACGCCGAACTTCGTCCAGAGTGATGACGAGACGGTGAAGCTCGTCGGGTCACTGCTCGCCGAGGTCGAGAAGTTCGACACCGACACTCACCAGGTCGCCGTCGCGACCGCCGGTCGGTCCAATCAGTGGGACCAGCTCGCAACGCTCTGCGACATCGCGCGTGCTCATGCCGACCCGGAGTCGTTCCAAGCGTCCATGAACGTCGATGGCCGCTGGTCGAAGCCGGTACGTGAGCGACACGAGCATCTTCTGAAGATGGTCGAGAAGGTCGTCGAAGACGACACAACGCCGGAAGAGGTCCTGCGGCCGGTCTGGCGGCTGCTCGGCCGGCTGCACATCCTCGGTTTCGCGGTTCAGAGCCCGGACGAAGGTGACCGCGTGGCGGTCGCGACATCACTGGACGGCGTGGCCTCGGCTGCCGCCGACGGGGTCGTGGTCCGGGACCGCCTCGAGGTCGAGGCAACCCGCTACGACCGGACCGGCGCCGTGGTGGACCTCAAAGTGCTTCGCCGTGACATTCACGTGCTCTTGGACTCGGCCGCGACTCGAAGCCAGCACGCGTGGTCGGTGCTTGCCGAACAACGCAAGCTGGCCGTTGCCGGTGTGCGGACCACTATCGGTGACGAGTCATCCGGCGGGCCGGTCGAGATCTCGTTCGCCGACCGCCGCGAGCAACTCGCCGAGGCCCTGCGCGAGGCCGGTACCCACGCTTCGGCCCTGTTGGTATCCGGCGAGTCGGGCATCGGTAAGAGCGCAACGACACTGTCGGCCATCGCAGAGTTGGAAGCCGCAGACCCAGCCGGGTTCCAGGGAGCGGTGGTGAACTTCCGCAGTCTGCCGCAGTCGAGCTTGGAGCTGCGTACTGCGCTCGGGATGCCGATGGAGGACGTGCTCGCAGAGCTGTCGGCACCTGCTCGAGTCTTGGTCATCGACGCGGCTGATGCTGCTCTGGAGCGGTCTGCCGGTCTGTTACGTGACCTGACGCTGGCTGCGGCTGCGGCTGGCGTTGGGCTCGTCGCGGTGACATCTGACGTGGCATCGGATTTCGTGCGGGAACAGGTGGAGCTGGGATTCGCCAAGCCCATTTCATCTTTCGCGATGACGCCGTTGGGCGACGAGGACATCTCGGTCGTCGCGGACCACTTTCCGCTTCTGCGTGCGGTCCTGCGAGACCTGCCCGAGAACTCACTGCTTCGCAGGCCCGTTGTGCTGGATCTTCTGGCTCGGACCGGGGCGGAGCCGGACAGCTCACTGGGTGAGTGGGAGTGCCTTCAGCTGGTGTGGAGCAAGGTTGTTCGGGGCGATGGACGCCCTGGTGTCGGTTCGGCGGAGGCACGCGAACGCACGTTGCTCGCGGTGGCCGCAGCGACGATGAAACTGCCCGAGGACTGTCGACCCGGCGCAGGCGTCGATGCTGCAGCGGTGGATGTGCTGCGCCGCGATCATCTGCTCGCGCCGGCGAGTCCGTATCGGGACCAGCCGGAGTTCGCACACGACGAAGTCCGGCGGTACGCGACTGCCATCCTTTTAGTCCGCGGCCAGAGCCCGACCGAGTTGCTGGATGTAATCGGGGTACCCCGGTGGGCGCTGTCGGCCGCCACTCTTGCGTGCAAGGGACTGCTGAAGGCACCGGACGTCCGGCCTGTTCGGAAGTTCATCGAACTGCTCTCGCAATTCAGGGCGTTCGCGGCAGCGCATGGACCACGGTGGACCGACGCCCCGGTGGAGGCGGTCCTGGACACACCATTCGCATACGAATGCCTGAAATCAGCGTTCGCGGATCAGTCGGCCGGACTGGCGCTCGGCGACGTGGTTCGAATTGTTCGGCAGAGGCACAAGATCAATGGGCTGGTCGACCGTTTGATCTCGAAGTCCGTTGTGCAGGTTCTCCTCGATGACGAAAAGCCGTGGGACGTCTCGAAGGAGTCGTTCGAGCTGCTCGCGGACTGGTTGCAAGTCCTGTCCTTGGCGGACGTGCCGACCGGTAACGAACTACGAATCCGGCTGCGGGACCGTCTCCTTGCCTACTGGAACTCGCTCCCTCCGCGCGCAACCAGCGGAGACGAACTGCCCTGGCGGATGTCACAGCTTCGTCGACACCGACGCGAGCTGGATTACCACCTGACCAAGGAAGAGTTCGTCGAAACGTTGGCGCTGCTCGGATCGGACATCGACGATGCCGTCGAAGCATGCCTTCGGGCCATCGCGGACGACGCGCCGGCGTTCCTGGCTCCGGCTGCGGACTCGCCGTTGAGCGCTCGAGCCTTGGCACAGAAGGACCCGGAGCTATTGGCGATGTTGATGGAGGCCTACTACATTGACGACGAGCCAAGCTGGCACCGAGACGAGGGTGTCCGCATGCATCAGGGCCGGTGGACCGGTATCGGACCACCGTTCTTCCAGTACTGGTTCGGTGGGTTTTGGCAGCTGTTCCAGACAGCGCCGTTGCGGACCTCGGTGCGCGTGTTGAACAACGTCTTGAACAGCGGTGCGCGGGCGCGCGTGGCAACGCTGTCGCGGCTTGATTCGCTAGACGTGTTGGCTGGGCCCGCTGGCGCCCGGGACGAAAACGCTGATGGCGAGACGGAGAACGCAGAGGGTGACGCCCGCGGTGCGGTCCTGAACCTTGACGGCAAGGCCCGCTTGTACGTCGGCGACAGCCATGTCTGGAGCTGGTACCGGGGCACGTCGGTCGGCCCATACTCGGCGATGAGCGCGCTCCAGGCAATGGAACGCGTCGCCGACACATGGTTGAGTCGGGGCGCGTCGCCGAGGAGCGTCGTCGAGGTCCTCCTGGACGGCTGCGAGAACTTGGCAATGCCGGGGATGCTGTTCGGTCTGCTCGTGCGCCACATGGAGAACGTCGATACCGAGCTCGACCTGTTCCTCGCCGAACCGGTCGTATGGGAGTTGGAGTTCGGCCGCAGGACGAGTGAGTACTCAGGGCTGCGTGCAACAACCGAAGGTCTCGTGAACCTCGAACGTCGCGAGTGGACACCGCGTGAGGTAGCCATGTGGCTGCTGACGCACGGCGGCCAATTGCGTGCCGAGGCTTTGAAGAAGGTGGCCGACAAGCTTGTCGAGAACGGCGATCGGCTCGGTATCAGCCAGGGGCTTACGAAGAACTGGGCTGCCAGCCTGGACTCGGACCGGTACCGAATCAAGCAGCATGGCGATGAGGTCTATATCGAGGTCGAACCGCCGCTCGAGGTGCGAGCCGCACAAGAAGCGCACGCGGCTCACCAGAAGGTCGTGCAGACCGGCATGCGGCTGCAGAATCGGTACTGGGGCTCGGCCAAGCATGACGCCGAGTACGTGCCGCCCTCATCGGACGAGATCGCCGCGGACCTGACGGCAGGCCGTGTCCTGCTCGAGTCTGAGGGAGACCTGCTGCCGGTCCGGCCTGTGAACGCTGTCGCTCATGTTGTCCGAGCAGCGGTCGGACGAGCCGCTACCGGCGATATGGAGGCGCTGGGCAACGAAGCACACTTCGCAACCGAGCTCGTCATCGGCATCGCATTGTCGTTCGAGGACGCCGAAGACCAACGCCACGAGGGCCAGAACTTCGACCTTGGTGCCGACCGAGCAGCGGCTCAAGCTCTGCCAGCGTTCCTCACATCGGCACTGGCCGCCCCGCTGGAAGCGGCTGGCGGCTCGACCGAAGATGTTGCTGAGGCCGGTCTTGCGATAGCGGGCAAGGCATCCTTGGAGACTCGGCTGTACCTGGCGCGAGGATGCGATGTCGTCTGGACGACCCCGTGCCACTTCGACCCTTGCATCCACCGGATCGCGTCGAACTGGTTGCTCGAGTCCGCCCGTGTCGCGGAAATCGGTCCGTGGGACCAAGACGCTCAGCGACCGTCGAGGGTCCGAATTGCCGGTGACGTTGCCGAACGCCTCCAGGAACTATCGGGTGACTCCGTCGACATCGCGGTTCTCGACGCAGCTATTCGCGGTTTCGGCGCAGCCGCGTCGACGGACCACTGTTGCACCGACGGCGCAGCCACGCTCCTTGCCGCGTTCCTCGACGTCGAGCGACGTGCCATGGTCGCGCAGGAGAAAAGGGGCTGGACCGCGGACGACCGCGGGACGCACACCCTCGTCGCCGCACGGGCCCTGCTCGAATGCTTTGCGAAGACCCGTGACGCCGGACCGGTGCTCGAACACCTCGATGTGCTTCGCGCAGATGCAGGACTGATGTCGAATTTCCTCCACGGCCTCGCCGCAGCAGGTGCGGAGAACGAACGCCTGGCCGAAGCTGCCCGAGGAGTCTGGCCATCGTTGCTGCGCCACGCCATTGGCTACCTGAGCCACGACCCGAGCCCCTACCACGATCACCACTGGGGCGACTGGGCTGCGGCTGCCCTGCTACCGGACCCACTTCCGTGGACGCAAGGCCTGCACAACGAGGTCGTCGGTGAACCCATCGACTGGGTCCGCGCTGAAGACCTCGTTGAGTCGATCGACGATTGGCTGCCTGCCGCCCGCGGGGAGGTCAAGTCCGTAGACGCACTCATTGGCATCCTGCGGAAGCTCCCGGCGGAAGTGCAGGCCACCCGCGGCGTGCACTGGGTCTCCGACCTGTGCACTCAAGGTGGACGTGTCACGGTCAAACAGTCGTGGTTCTTGAACAGCTGGCTCAAGGAGATTCGCAGAACGGCCGAAGAACTCGGCAAGTTGGACGAGTGGCAGATGCTCGTCGACTCCTTGGTTGTCGCCGGAAACGAGGGATTGGCTCCCTACAGCAGGTGACGTCTCAGAAAGTGTTGGGCAACTGATCGTTTTCGGTCTGTTGTGTAGATCGTCGGTGCGGGTTGCAGGTGGTCGCTCACGATCGCGGGCATGTGCGTGTGTGTCTGCAAGCCGCCCTACGACTCGTCGTTGACGGATCGGCAATGGGCTTTGATCGAGCCGTTGTTGCCGGTTCGGGATCCGACGCGGGGTGGTCGGCCGTTGAAGTTCCCGCGCCGGTCGGTCGTCGACAGCATTCTGTACGTCCTGGTGTCGGGGTGTGCGTGGCGGATGATGCCGCGCGACCTGGTGCCGTGGGACGCGGCGTATCGGTGGTTTCGGGCGTGGGCGGCGGACGGGACGTGGGATCGGGTCCACGACGCGTTGCGGGACCGGGTTCGTGTCGCCGACGGTCGGGATCCGCAGCCGTCCGCGGCGGTGTTGGATGCGCAGACCGCGCACAGCCATCAGGGCGGCGAGGCGATCGGTTTCGACATGGGCAAGCGCACCCGCGGCCGCAAGCGGCACATCCTCGTGGACACGTGCGGGCTGTTGTTGAAGGCGGTCGTACATGCGGCGAACGTGCAGGACCGGGCCGGAGCCAAGCTCGTCCTCGCCGGTCTGTCGAAGACGTTTCCCCTGGTGGGACTCGTGTGGGTGGACGGTGGATACGTCAATTCGGTCGACGACGGGCTGATCGGATGGGCGGAGGAGAACGCGGGCGTCAGACTGGAGGTCGTGCCGCGGAACGCGGACCTGAAGGGCTTCCACGTCCTGCCGCGCAGGTGGGTGGTGGAGCGGACGTTCTCCTGGTTGGGGCGGTGCAGAAGGTTGGCAAGGGACTACGAACGCAAGACGGCGCACGCCGAGGCCATGATCAAGGTCGCCATGATCCGGCTCATGGCCGCTCGCCTCGCCGGCGAGGAGATCACACCCAACGGCCCCATCGAGACCGAAGCCGCACGACGCCTCGCCGAGGACACCAAAGGCCAATAGCTCCCGGTTGCCCAACACTTTCTCAGGGTCCCTGCCCGGTCCTCGTGCGACTTCCGGATCTAAAGGCGGCAGCCGATGGCCCACCTCGACGAGGCGGAGAACGCGGCGATCGACCGAACTCCCGAAGTCGTAAGTAGCGTCACAGGGTGACGCCTTTGGCATGCGCCCCGCTGAGGGAAGTCGAGCTCCCCGCGCCAGCGGCGGCCCCGACGGCCGAGTGTCAGCGGACGTCCGTAGCCCGGTCTGCCCGCGTCCGACGAGCGGCCGAGCCGCTGCGGGGAGATGGTGGGGGAGAGGCACTGCGGTTCGAGAGGCGGAGAGATGTCCACCGTGCTCACGATTGAGACAACGCTGATCAAGTACCAGGAGTCCGTCCACCGACAGCAGGAGGCACTGACCCGCTCCATAGGGCAGCTGTCCACCGCACGGCAGTGGCACATAGACGTCCAAGCGCTGCAAGCCGCAGTGATGCAGGTGGTCAATTCGGTTCCCGCGCAGGCGATGCGCGAGGCCGAAGCGCGCACCGACTCTCTGCGGCGGACGGCAGACATGATGGAACATCTGGCGAACCCGTTCAACCTTCGCCCATCGGTCTGGGAGATCGTTGAACGACTCTGGCGAACCTTGGACCTCGCCTTGCTTCACCTGCCGACCAGCGACCGTCTCAACGAGGAACAAGGGCAACTGGTGCGCTCGTTCGTCGACATCGTCGAACCCGCGCTGCAGGGACTCGCGACGGACGTCGCTCGGGCACAGCTCCAGGACATGGTGGCCAATGCGTTCGTCGGCGTCGCGGTGGACGACAACGACGTCGACATGACCGAAGGGTCTGCCATTCTGGAGGCGGTTGCGACAGCGTTCGACGCCGCCGAGCTCGCGGGCGAGATCTGGGACCGCAAGTCGCAGCCTTAGGTGCTGACTGTTCGATCCATGCGCCGGGCGGCACCCTGGCGCCGGGGCCCGTCCGAACGCAGCTGGCGAGGCGAACCGTTCGCGGAGAGTAACTAGGGCTTCCCGCTGTTCGCGCACACCCGACGCCCGCGATGTACTTGCGCGCTCACGTCGCGCTCACCTTCAGCGCCGCTGGTCAACGCCACGAAGGTGGCGACCGGTGGTGGGCCGTCAGGGGATCGAATCCTGAACCCGCGGATTAAAAGTCCGCTGCTCTGCCAATTGAGCTAACGGCCCGGTTGGGCAGCGAGCGGTGACCCGCTTTTGCCCACCGGCAGAGTACCGGTAACGGATCGAGCCTGCTGCGAGTATCCCCGGACACGCCGTGACCTGCGCAGATGGGGCTGGGACGAACCCTACTCGGGTGCGCCGGCAGGGCGGTGCTGAATGGCGCGAACGAGACAATACGAACACCACATGCTGTTGCGCCGGGATCCTGCGCTCCTCCGGAAATCCGCGTGAGCGGGCAAAAATCCGGCTCAGATCGGCATGCTCGTGGAGATCCGGGCTCACACCGGGCTCACAAATGGCCTTTTCGGGCCTCGCAGCACGGTTACTGTGCGTCAACTGGGTCGTTGCGTCACCTGGCGTCGCACGGGGCGTTATCTGTGTGGCCAGCCCGCCGGTCGTGGTTGCGGCGGGTGCGGTGGACGTGGGCGGCGCGTACGATCCCGATCTCTGGCAGGGATTACCGACGGCGGACTTCCTCGGCGAACGCGTTCAGATCCTCATAGCCGACGGCCGAGATGTCCGTGTCGCCCTCCAGGGGACTCCCGGTCGCCGAGGTGGTCCAGAAACCGACAGACGGGCCTTACCGTTTCCCCGTCGTCGTCCACGAGCCGCACCCGTCCAACGATCCCGCCCTGACTCTCTTTCACGCTCCTTCGGGAGAACAGAGCCTTGAACGGGCTGTCGGAGATCTCGGCCTTCCGCCAGGCTCGCGCGCCTGCGATCGGTTCAGCCGGGGTGCCCTCCGTCCGCAGGTTGGGTCGCGGACCGAGGGGAACCGTCGGATCGCGCGTCTATGCGAGGTCCTGGGCCCAGCGCCGCGTATGCCGCTGATAGGCGACGTGCTGTTGCGCGGTCAGGACCAGGTCGCGGCCCTGCGGTGCAGCGGCGAGAGCGGCGAGAGCGGCGAGCAGTCGTGCGACGTCCGGGGTGTCCAGGGTCAGCACTGCCAGCACCGAGGCGAGCGCGTCGACGAGTTCGGGCGCGCGCAGCGGTTTGTTCAGCACGCGACCTCTGACCGCGCGGGGCCCTTGGTGGATTTCGAGGCCGCCTTCGTCGGATTGTTGGCCTGCCTCGGAGAGAGTTCGTCTCGCTGCAAGTCGCTGGTTTTGTGTTCAATCCCGAGGCGGCCCCGGTGTCGGCTCGAAGTCGAGGGTGTGGAACTGCCCGCGTAGTTCCCGGTCGAGCAGGAGTACGGAAGCGGTTTCGGCCACTCTCGGCGGCACAGGGATTCGGCCGGATTCATCCGTGTCCTCCGCCTGCGCCAATGTCCGCAGTAGAAGTTCGAGTCGGCGGCGGTGGCGGTCGAATACACGTCCGGGGACCGGTCTGCCGCGCGCTTCCTGGCCGGCCAGGGCATCGACCGCGGTGACGTCGAGCATCACCAGGTGCAGTTCGCGGCCTTTGCGGGCGGCGGACCGGGCCAGCCATCGGCGCATCCACGGTCGGCTGCCGCAGTCGTGGACCAGGACCGGTTCGCCGGTGCGCACCGCGGCTCGCAGCCTCCGCAGGTGGAGAAGCCGCGCCCACGGTCGGTAGATCGCGTATGGCACGCTCGCGGGCATCCGGGCTTCGCACGCGATGTGGACGTCGCGGGGGTCGACGACCCGCCCGGTCTGGGACCAGCGTCGCAGCAGGGTGCTTTTGCCGCTGCCCGGCAGTCCCGACACAACCACCACGGCGCCCGCCGGATAGGTCAATACCGTTGATCGCACGGCGAGTCCGCGCAGATCCACGAGCCCTCGGGGTCTCAGGGAGGTGCCCGTCGCCTTCGGACCGGACGTGCGCGGCGTCTGCGCGTGCGGTGTCTCGACATTGCTCATTGTCGTCCCCGGGTCCGAATCGATCCGCTTGTACAGCCACACGGCCGCCGACGCGCCTTGGCACCGGCCACTTGCCGATCGGACCCTCACGGACCTACCTTCGACAAGACTGTAGAAGGATGTCATGGCGTGGCTTCGATCCGTCACGGGTTTCCACCGGGCGGGTGAGTTTTCGACCTTTCCGGGGGATGGATGAGACTCTGCTTTCTCGTCGAGGAGCGTTACGCCGAAGACGGGGTTCCCCTCGACGTGGTGCGGCAGTTGCGCACGTGGGGGCATCGGGTCGACGTCCTGCGGCCCGGCCGTGGCCTTGTCGACCTGCCGGCCGTGGTCTTGTCCGGCAGATATGACGCCTGGGTGCTCAAGACGGTGTCCGACGGGCCGGGCCTGACCGTCCTGGAAGCCGCCGCGGCAGTGGGGCTGACGACGATCAACGACGTGCGCGCGATCAGGGCGGTGCGTGACAAGGCGGTGGCCGCGGTGATCGGCCGGGCCTGCGGACTCCCGGTTCCGGATACTTACTTCACGGTGGTCCCGGAGCTGCTGAAGCAGGTGCCCGACGAGCTGTATCCGCTGGTCGTCAAGCCGGCGGACGGCAGCTCGGGCCGAGGAGTGCACCTGGTCGCCACGCCGGAACGACTGGCCGACCTCGGGCACTCGCTCGCCGACCAACGACCGTGGCTCGCGCAGCCGTACGTCCCCAACGAAGGCGCGGACCTGAAGGTGTACGGCATCCGCGGTGACGTCTACGCCGCCACGCGTCGCTCCCCGCTGCATCCGGACCACGAGGTCGCGGAGAGACTCGTTCCGGTGACGCGCGCCACGGCACGTCTGGCCCACGAGGTGAGTGCCGCCTACGGCATTGACCTCTTCGGTATGGACGTCATCGAAGGCCCCGACGGTCCGGTGATTGTCGACATCAACGACTTCCCCGGGTTCCGCTGCGTGCCCGACGCGGTTTCGCGGGTCGCCGCCGCCGTACTGGAACTGGCCGACACCGCAGATGCTTTCGACCACCTTCGAGAGGTCCCGAACCCCGAAAGCGGCGCCGAACCCTCCTCCACGGGTGTACGACCGGCGCTCACGAGCCCCGATTCGCCGGTGGACGAGGCGGCCGATCGCAGCCGGTCGTGCCTCTTCGGCGCCGCCAAAGACGTCGAGCACGCCTGACCACGGAACCGAGCCGGTCCGGCGGCGCCGAGGAAAACGTGCGAACTCCCGCCCCGGCGACCGGCTTCATGTATCGTTTCTACACAGCTGTAGAAGCAAGGTTTGTTCGACACTGCCGCCGGCGGCGGCAGGGATCCTCGATCTCCACCGTTCGGAAAGGACCACTGCGCATGGGCGTCAGCCTCAGCAAAGGCGGAAACGTATCTCTCAGCAAGGCGGCCCCCGGCCTGCTCGCGGTCCTGGTGGGCCTCGGATGGGACGTGCGCACCACCACCGGTACCGACTTCGACCTGGACGCGGCCGCGCTCCTGTGTGACGCGTCCGGCAAGGTGTTGTCCGTCCAGGACTTCGTGTACTTCAACAACCTGATCAGCCCGGACGGTTCGGTCCGGCACGCCGGGGACAACCTCACCGGCGCCGGGGACGGCGACGACGAGCAGATCAAGGTCAACCTCGTCGCGGTCCCGGCGGAGGTCGACAAGATCGTCTTCCCGGTGTCCATTCACGACGCCGAGGCACGCGGCCAGTCCTTCGGACAGGTGCGCAACGCCTTCATCCGGGTGGTCGACCAGGCCAACGACGCGGAGTTGGCGCGATACGACCTGTCGGAGGACGCCTCGACGGAGACCGCGATGGTCTTCGGCGAGCTGTACCGCGGCGGGACGGAGTGGAAGTTCCGGGCCGTGGGCCAGGGCCATCCCTCCGGGCTGGTCGGAATCGCCAAGGATCACGGCGTCGACACCTGAGGGCGTGATCGGATCCGGTTCGGACGATCGGCAGGGGACAGGTGGGTCCGTTGGTGTATCTCGTACTCGTCGCGTCCGGGTTCGCGGCGATACTCGTCCACGGGTACGCCGTCCGTAAGGACGGCAAGGCATGCAAGGGGCAGGTGCCGTCCCCGGGCTCGCTGGACCTGTACGAGACCGCGCTGCTCGCCGGCGGTCCCGCCCGCGCGGTGGACGTGGCGGCGGTGGCCCTGCACATACAAGGAGCCGTGCGCATCGACGTGGACACCCGCGTCACAGCCAGCGGGCGGGGTGGAACCGATCCGGTCGGCGCGGTCGTACTCGACGAACTGCGGCAACGTGGCGGCAGTGCGATGTGGGCCGAGCTGCGTATCGCGGCGGCCGGGAAGCCGGCCGTACGGGCGGTCGAAGCCCGCTTGTTCGCCCTGAGGCTGTTGAATCCGGGACGGAGCACCCGCCGGCTGACCGCGGCGCGGATCGCTCTCGCGGCCGTTCCGGTCGCAGCCCTCGGGGGGTTGTTCGTGGCCCCCCTTGCCGGGTCGCCCACCCGCCACACGTCGTGGTGGCCGGCGAACGTGGTGCTTGTCGTGCTCGGGATCGCGGCCTGCACGGCCATGGCGTGGCTCCCGTTCGACCGCTACGACACGTTGCCGGACCACAGCCGGACGTACCTCCAGCGCATGGTCCTGGACTCGAACGAGGCGCTCGCGACCGTCGCGCGAGCGGTACCCGGTGGCGCGCACCTCGGTGTCTTCGCCGTGGCCGGCCCCGAGCACCTCCGGGACCCCCACGTGGCCTTGGCCCTGACGCACGCCGCGCGCGCCTGCGCCGAACGAATCCGCAGTCGCGGATGGACCGAGGACCAATGGCGGGCGGCGGCGAACGCCAGCGGCCCGCTCGGCGGCCCCACCTACACCGACCATCAACGTCTGCATCCACCGGCCTACGGTCCGCCGTCCGGGGTAGCCGATCCCCACCGGAGCGGTGGGTACGAGGCGCCGCCTTGGCAGTCTCGGTTGGATGAACGGCAGCCATAGGCGCCCTTCCGCCCCGTATCGAGAGCCTCCCCCCGGAGCCGGGCGCACCGACTCTTTGTTCTTCCTCCATGAAAGGCAGGCCGCGACGTGGGCATCATCGCGTGGATCGTTCTCGGACTCATCGCGGGCGTCATCGCCAAGCTCCTGCTGCCGGGTCGTGATCCCGGTGGCTGCCTGATCACCATTCTGATCGGTATCGCCGGCGCGGCCCTGGGTGGATGGATCGCCGCCGAGGTCTTCGATCGGCCCTTCGAGAAGGACTTCTTCGACCTCAGGACCTGGGGCGCGGCGATCGGCGGATCGCTCGTGCTCCTGATCCTCTACCGTGTCGTCTTCGCTCGCGGACGGCGCTGACAACGACGCGCAGGAGCCGACGAACCACGACGGCGTCCGCCCTGGGGGCCAGGCCGTCCCCTCGACGGGCGCCGTCGTCGTTCGTTCAGGCCCGGGTGGGCCGGTGTCCGACGAGTTCCTTGAGGATGTCGGCCATGGTGACCAGGCCGACGAGTTCACCGGTGTCCGACGTGACCGCCGCCAGATGCCCGCCCGATTGCCGCATCAGCGTGAGGACGTCGTCGAGTCGCGTGTCCGCGGCGACCTTGGTGATGGGACGCATCGCGTCGGCGGGGAACGGGGCGTCCCGGTCGCCGGCTTCCAGGGCGTCCTTGACGTGGAGGTATCCGCGGACCGTGCCCGCTCCGGTGACGGGGAACCGTGAGTAGCCGCTGTCGGCGGCGAGTTGCTCCAGGCAGGCGGGTGTCACGTCGCTGTCGACGTGGACCACTCGGGCCGGGGGCAGGGTCACCTCGGAGACGGGACGCTCGCCCAGTTCGAGGGCGTCCCGGAGCAGGGAGCTCTCGCCGTGGTCGAGCAGGCCGTTCACGCGCGCTTCCTCGACCATGTCGGCGAGTTCGTCCCCGGTGAAGGCGGCGTTGACCTCGTCCTTGGCCTCGACCTTGAACAGGCGCAGGATGCCGTTCGCCAGAGCGTTGATCCCGAAGATCAGCGGGCGCAGTGCCTTGGTCAGGGACACGAGCGCGGGCCCGAGCATGAGGGCGGCACGGTCGGGGGCGGCCAGGGCGATGTTCTTGGGGACCATCTCGCCGACGAGCATGTGCAGGTAGGTGGCGATGGTGAGGGCGAGCACGAAGGCGATGGGGTGGATCAGGCCGCCCGGGATGCCGATTGCGTCGAACGCGGGCTCCACGAGGTGGGCGATCGCGGGTTCGGCGACCACGCCGAGCACCAGTGAGGAGATGGTGATGCCCAGTTGGGCGGTCGCGAGCAGGGCCGAGATGTGTTCCAGGCCCCACAGGACCGAGCGGGCTCGTCTGTTGCCGCTCTCGGCCTGTGGTTCGATCTGGCTGCGGCGTACCGAGATCAGCGCGAACTCGGCGCCGACGAAGAAGGCGTTGGTGATCAGGGTGAGCAGGCCGATGGCGAGCTGAAGGGCGGTCACGCGTGCTCTCCCTCCGGTTCGTCGTTCCTCTCGGCCGGGGCGATCAGGTGGACGCGTTCGGCGTGGTGATGGTCGACTTCGGTGACGATCAGTGTCCAGTGGTCGACCACGACCGTGTCGCCGACCTCGGGGATGCGGGAGAGCCGGTCGGCGACCAGCCCGGCGACGGTCTCGTAGGGCCCTTCGGGGGCGTCGAGCCCGAGCGCGTGGAGTTGGTCGAGGCGGCATCCGCCGTCGACTTCCCACAGGGCGCGGCCCCGGGGGTCGCGTCCCTTGGCGACGATCTCGGGGCGCTCGTCAAGGTCGTGCTCGTCGCGGACCTCGCCGACGACCTCCTCGACGATGTCCTCGAGGGTGACCACACCGGCGGTGCCGCCGTGTTCGTCCACCACGATCGCCATCGTCTCCTCGCCGCCCAACAGGTCGAGCAGTTCGTCGACCGGCAGCGTGGCCGGCACGAGCACGGGCGCGGGGCTCAGCTCCGCGACCGTTCGGGTTCCGCGCAGGTTCGCGGGCACGGCGAGGGCGTGCTTGAGGTGTATGACGCCGACGACGTCGTCGAGGCTGTCCGTGTACACCGGGAAGCGTGAGTGGCCGGTGGCGCGGGTGAGGTTGACGACGTCGGCGGCCGTGGCCTGTGTCCGCAGTCCGTGGACGCGCACTCGCGGCGTCATGATCTGTTCGGTGGACAGGTCCCCGAGGGTGACGGCACGGGCGAACAGGTCGGCGGCGTCGGAGTCCAGCGTGCCGGCCTTGGCCGAGTGGTGGGCCAGGGCAACGAGTTCCTGGGGGCTGCGCGCGGACGCGAGTTCCTCGGCGGGCTCCATGCCCAGGCGCCGCACGGCCCGGTTCGCCATGCTGTTGAGGTGGTTGATCAAAGGCGAGAACACCGCGGTGAACGCACGCTGCGGCCCCGCGACGGCCTTGGCCACCGCCAGCGGGTGCGAGATCGCCCAGTTCTTGGGGACCAGTTCGCCGAACACCATCAGGAACACGGTGGACAACGCGATGCCGACCACGAGGGCGATGGTCTCGGCGGGCCCGCTCGCCAGTCCCGCGCCCTCCAACGGGCCGGTCAGCAGGGCCGCGAGCGAGGGCTGGGCCAACATGCCGATCACCAACGAGGTGACCGTGATGCCCAGTTGCGCGCCGGAGAGTTGGAAGGTGAGGCGGCGAACGGCCTTCAGGACCCCCTGGGCTCCGCGCTCACCGGCCGCGGCGGCGCGTTCGACGGTGCGGCGGTCCACAGTGGTCAAGGAGAACTCGGCGGCGACGAAGAGACCGCAGGCCAGCACGAGCAGCAGGGCGACGACCAGGAACAGTATCTCCGTCACCGACCCACCCCTCGCGTGGAAGGTCGACCGGCGGGTGCGTTGCGTGGCGGATCGTCCATCGGTGCTGCGGGCGCCTCTCTGCACGAGGTTGAGCGGAATCACCGAGTGAAGTCGATCGGCGATCCCGCGAAGCACTGCTTCTACTCGATTGTAAAAGCAAAGCAAAGCGGCCCGAGGGTCGAGTCCCCTGTTCGGTGTTTGCAGCCTGTGGCGTCCCGGCCCTAGATGGCCGCAGGACGTCAATCCGGCCCCTCTCCGGCGCGGCCGGGCTCGTGCCCGGAGGATCCTTCGGCCGCCCGGCGTTCGAGTTCGGCTTCGACCGCGTCGACTGCCGCGCGCAGCTCGACGAGGCGTCGCCGCAGCGGCGCGTCGTCGCCCGCGGCCTCGTCCGGCACCGTCGGTCCCACGCTTTCGCGTGCGTCCTCCAAGGAGGTGATCACCACGCCGATGAGCAGGTTGACCAGGAGGAAGGAGCTGAGGAGGACGTAGGAGCCGAAGTACAGAAGCGTCCACCTCGACACCTCCAGGCCGTCGCGCACCATGTCACCGAGGCCGTCGAGGGCCATCAGGAAGAACAGGGTGAGCGCCGCGCGGCCGAGGGAGCCGTAGTGCTGGGGCATGGTCTCGGCGAAGAGCATCCAGCCGACCATCGCGTACACGTACATCACGAGCGCGCCGACGACCAGGAAGCTCAGCGCGCCCGGCAGGCTCTTCCACGCCGCCGCGATGATGATGCGAACCTGCGGGAACATGCGCACGGCTCGCAGTACTCGGGCGAGCCGCAGCAACCGTAGGACGGTCGCGTTCTCGCGCACGAACGGCACGAAGGCGGCGACGACGACCACGAGGTCGAAGACGTTCCAGCCGTCCCGGAAGAACCCGCCGGGCCGACTCCCGAAGGCACCCACACGAATGGCGATCTCCGCGGTGAACGCCGCCAGGAACACGTGCTCCAGCAAGGCGAGTTCCCGATGCCACTCTCGGACGGTCCCCGGGTAGGTCTCCACGCCCAGCACGGCCGCGTTCGCGATGATGAGCACGAAGGCGGCGACGGTGAAGGCCGGGGATTCACTGATCCGGGCGCAGCGGGCCGTCAGCGCGGAGGGTGTGGCGAGGGCCGGTAAGAGCTGGGGAGAGTCGGTCATGGTCCGGTTTCGCTGGAACGGGCACGGTCGCCGGGTTGCGATCGCGCCGCATGGACAGACCGTGTCGTCGAGGACGTGGGCATGCCCGCACGGGGCGAGGAGCCCGGGGAAGACTCGCGAAGGCCATCCGGCAAACGCCGTGCGGTCACCGCGTGTTCGTCGAATCTACAGGATTGTAGAAAGCATTTCGGTGGCCGTCCGGCGTCCGTCGGGCATCCCTCCGGCGTCCTTTCGGCGCCCGACCGTGCGCCGTTGCGCGTGCGGGCCGGGAGGCGGTATTCGTCACAGCGGGGTGGCCGCCTTGAGGATCAGCGCCAAGGCGACGGCCGCGTTCAGTGAGGACAGGACCGACATCGTGGTTCCCGTCGCGGCGACGAGTGCCGCGACACCCGCCCGGGAGCGGGGTTTGGGCCACGTGTCCTCCGGGGCCGGGGCCAGGAGCGCGGCCACGCGCCGTGGTACGGGGCCCGCCGCGGCAAAAGCCGGGGACCCGAAGGGGACGGGGCCTTTCGAGGCCAGGGCGGCCTTGCCGACGGCCAGGGCGATGGTCCGCCGATCTCCCACGCTTTCGGCGGCGTCCTCGTCCGCCCAGCGTTCGACCGTGTAGGCGACCGTGCCCTGGATCGGGCGCAGCAACGGGTGCGCGCAGGCCGCCAGTCGCGTCGCGACGAGGGCCAGGTGGTGTCGGCCGCGCAGGTGGGCGCGTTCGTGGGCGATCAGTGCCCGGCGTTCCTGCTCGTTCAGGGATGCGAGCATGCCGGTGGAGACGACGATGCGATCCGGTGGCCCCCGCAGGGCGTAAGCGTAGGGCGCGGCGTCCGGCAGGACGGTGAGTTCGGACGTGGTGGGCGCGCACTCCACGGCCTGCCGGGCCGAACGCTCCGCGGCCTGCCCGCGCCGGTACGTGACGACGACGCCCGCGACTATGGCGGCGAACGTCGGGATGGCGAGGACGCCGAAGACGCGGACGTGGGGTATGGCGTCGCGCACCTCGGCGTCCGACCATCCGTCGGGCAACGGGTTGCCCGGTAGTTGCGCGGTCCCCACGACGACCAGCAGGCCGAGGCAGACCGTGCTGCACGTGGCGAGAACGACCGCGACCACGGTCAGCAGTCGCGTGGCGGTCCGCGGGTGGAGGTGGTCGCTCGCGAGGCGGGCCACCGGGATCGCGGTCAGGGGAAGCAGGAAGGGCAGATAGACGGCGAGCGACATCGGTCAACCGCCGCTCTCGGCCGGCCCGGGCGCACCCAGCAACTCGCGCAGGATCGACTCGTCCCGCGCGGACAACTCCGAGACGAAGCTGGCCAGTACCGCCTCCCGGTCGCTTTCGTGGTCCAGGAGTTGCCGCATCCGACGAGCGGCGAACCCGGCTTCGTCGGTGACGGGCGTGTACGCGTAAGCCCTGCCGACGCGCTGTCGTGCCAACAAACCCTTGTCGTGCAGCCGGGACAGGATGGTCACCACGGTGGTGTACGCGAGGTCCCCGGAGAGTTCGCGCTGAACCCAGGTGGCGGTCTTGGCGCCGGTCGAGATCCACAACAGCGCGAGGACCTCCGACTCGAGTTCGCCCGGCCCACGACGGCCGGCCTGCGACGGCCTGCGGGGATCCTGATGAATCGTCATATTGCCTCCGAATAATGTTCCGACGCGAGCTTCCCCGGAGGGAGCCTTGACGCCGGCCATTCAATCCTAGGAAGCACGGGAGGCGCCTGACACCCGGACGCCGGCGGCCTCTTCCTCCGTCTCCCGAACGCTTCGCTCGACGCCGGAGAGCCACGTACCGCCCCGGGGACACCATCGCGCCCGATCCGGACGACCTGAACCAAGCATCCGGGCGACACGTGGTCAAGGCGAGGCGCGCACGCCGAAGGCCGGACTCACGTATCGCACGCTGCGGCCTGCCAGCGCGGGACGCACAGCTTAGGCGAGCATCCAAGCCGGATGCTGCCACCCGTGCGCCTTCAAGCAACCTGCGGGGCACGACAGTTCGCTGAGCACGCGACGCATCGGAGCCGGCTCGTCAAGTTCTACGGTGCTGTAGATTTAAGGCGCTCGGGCGGCCAACCCGCGCAGCGCGAGAAGCAGCTGCGCGGCGATGCCTGCTGCCCGAGCGCGTACATCGGAGCTTTCGATCTCAGGGGGTATGCGCCATGGCTGTGAACCTGTCCAAGGGCAGCAACTTCTCACTCACCCGATCCGAGCCCGGCATCGCCAGTGTCGTGGTCGGTCTCGGCTGGAAGGTCAACACCGGTCCCGGCGACGTCGATCTGGACGCGAGTGCGCTCGTACTCGGTGCCGACGGGCGCGTGTTGACGGACAACCACTTCGTGTTCTTCAACAATCCGGCTACCCCGGAGAACTCCGTTCGCCACACGGGCGACAACAAAACTGGCGCCGGGGACGGCGACGACGAACAGATCGCCGTCGACTTCAGCCTGCTCCCGGCTCAGTCCGAGTCGGTGGTCTTCTTGGTGTCGATCCACAACGACAACGGACCGGCCAACACCTTCGGCCGCGTGCGCGACGCCTACATTCGCGTCGTGCACCAGGCGACGGGCGTGGAGATGTGCCGCTACGAGCTGACCGAGGACGCGCACGAGCAGACCGCGATGGTCTTCGGCCAGCTCTATCGCCGTGACGGCGAGTGGAAGTTCCGTGCCATCGGCCAGGGTTACAGCTCCGGCCTGGCGGGGATCGCCAAGGACTACGGCGTCAACGTCTGACCGCGGTTCCCGAATACGCCGTCGCCAGGACCGCCCGGTCATTGATCGGGCGGTCCGTCCGGGACATCAACTCGGGTTCCGCAGTACGGTTACTGTGCGTCAACTGGGCCGTCCCGCGCGACCTGGCGTGCGGGCGTCCGGTGTGAGCGTGCAGGGCACCGGGACACCCGATCACCTCCGGCGAGCCTGAGTGGTGGCGGCGACCGGGGCCTGTCGGGTCACGGCAGGGGCGACTGCGCGGCGGGAGCGGCGGCCCGGGAGGACTCGTGGTGACGGCGCGGGGCCGGCCGTCAGGGGCACGGGTGCGAGGCCGCGGACCTGCTCGACGGGATGAGGGTAGCCGTATCCGATCTGGTGGTACTCCGTGCGGAGTCCGATGGCGGCCTTGGCCATGCTTTCGGCTGCGTCTGTGAGGTGGAGCCACAGGATGTGGGCGATCGTGTCTGCGGTGGCCCGGTACTGGGGAATGGGGGGCGTTCCCCCTGATGTGTGGACATCGAAGACACTGGATCTTGATGGTTCAGGAGAACGGAGTCCCCGTGGGGATGAAGCACTATCCGCCGGAA
>NZ_JBVHLU010000127.1:0-25614 GCF_055558835.1 Embleya sp. NPDC025285 | reverse complement strand
CCCCCCCCCCCCCCCCCCCCCCCCCCCCCCCCCCCCCCCCCCCCCCCCCCCCCCCCCCCCCCCCCCCCCCCCCCCCCCCCCCCCCCCCCCCACCGGCGTCACCGTTCACAAGGAGATCCCGCATGACCGCGCAGCAGCAGCCCCGGACCGAGACCGAGACCGACCCGCAGGGCGATCACGGACCGGACCGGCGCACGCTGCTGCGGGGGGCCGCGGTGGTCGGCGCGGTCGGCGCCGCCGGGCTCGGCCTGAGCGCGTGCACCGCGGACAACCAGGCCGCGTCGCCGCACGAGAAGAAGCTGCTGGACGGACCGGTCACGGTGGGTCGGTCCGAGGACGTGGCGGTCGGCAAGGGCAAGGTGTACACCGACACCTCGATCGTGGTCACCCAGCCGGCCAAGGACGATTACAAGGCGTTCGACGCCCGTTGTCCGCACCAGGGGTGTCTGGTCACCAAGGTCGACCAGGGTGTCATCCAGTGCCAGTGCCACGGCAGCCAGTTCTCGATGAACGACGGCTCCGTCGTTCGCCGGCCCGCCAGGCGCGGCCTGACGCCGCTGCCGGTCGCGGTCGCGAACGGTGAGATCGTCGTGGGTTGACCGCGAAAATCTGTTGGAGCCAGCACATAGGGTGGAGAAATGGACCCGTCGTCGTACCGGCCCGCTCCCGGCCAGATCCCGACGTCGCCCGGTGTGTACCGGTTCAGCGACGAGCACGGGCGCGTGGTCTACGTCGGCAAGGCGAAGAACCTGCGTGCCCGGCTCTCGTCCTACTTCCAGGACCTGGCCAACCTGCACCCGCGCACCCAGAGCATGGTCACCACCGCCGCGGCGGTGGACTGGACCGTGGTCGGCACCGAGGTCGAGGCACTCCAACTGGAGTACTCCTGGATCAAGGAGTTCGACCCGCGGTTCAACGTCAAGTACCGCGACGACAAGAGCTACCCCTCGCTCGCGGTGACCCTCAATGAGGAGTTCCCCCGAGCGCAGGTGATGCGCGGTCCGCATCGCAAGGGCGTGCGCTACTTCGGCCCGTACGGGCACGCGTGGGCCATCCGCGAGACGCTCGACCTGCTGCTGCGGGTGTTCCCGGTGCGTACCTGCTCGGCCGGCGTGTTCAAGAACGCCCACCGCACCGGCCGGCCGTGCCTGCTCGGCTACATCGGCAAGTGCGCGGCGCCGTGCACCGGCAAGATCTCCGCGCAGGACCACCGCGCGCTCGCCGAGGACTTCTGCGAGTTCATGGCCGGCCGCACCGGCCCCTACATCAAGCGCGTCGAGCGGGAGATGAAGCGGGCCGCGCAGGCGATGGAGTACGAGAAGGCGGCCCGGCTGCGGGACGACATAACGGCGCTGACCCGGGCGCTGGAGAAGAACGCGATCGTCTTCGGCGACGGCACCGACGCGGATGTGATCGCGCTGGCCGAGGACGAACTCGAGGTCGCCGTCCAGATCTTCCACGTGCGCGGCGGCCGGGTGCGCGGTCAGCGCGGCTGGGTCACCGAGCGGGTCGAGGACGTGGACACCGCCGACCTGGTCGAACACTTCCTCCAGCAGCTCTACGGCGAACAACGCGGCGAGGCGGTGCCGCGCGAGGTGCTGGTGCCCGCGCTGCCCGCGGACACCGAGGCGCTGACCCAGTGGTTGTGCGAGTTGCGCGGCGCCAAGGTGGAGCTGCGGGTGCCGCAGCGCGGCGACAAGAAGTCGCTTCAGGAGACCGTGCAGCGCAACGCCGCGCAGGCGCTGAACCTGCACAAGCTGCGCCGGGCCGGCGACCTGACCGCACGTTCGCTCGCGCTCCAACAACTGGCCGAGGCGCTGGAGATGGACACCGCGCCGCTGCGCATCGAGTGCTTCGACATCTCGCACCTGCAGGGCACCGAGGTGGTCGCCTCGATGGTGGTCTTCGAGGACGGTCTGCCGCGCAAGAGCGAGTACCGGCGCTTCGCGATCAAGTCGTTCGAGGGGCAGGACGACCCGAGGGCGATGCACGAGGTGCTCACCAGGCGGTTCCGGCGGTACCGGTCCGACCTCGCGCGCGACGCGGCCACGGACGCGGCCGACGGCGGCGTGGACGGCGCGGACGACGCGGAGAACACCGGTCCGATCGATCCGGAGACCGGCAAGCCCAAGCGGTTCGCCTACCCACCGCAGTTGATCGTGGTCGACGGCGGTCAGCCCCAGGTCGCCGCCGCCGTGCGGGCCCTGGAGGAGGCCGGCGTGGTCGACGTCACCGTGTGCGGGCTGGCCAAGCGGCTCGAAGAGGTCTGGGTGCCCGGCGAGGACGACCCGGTCGTGCTCCCGCGCAGCAGCGGCGAGGCGTTGCTGATGCTCCAGCGCATCCGCGACGAGGCGCACCGCTTCGCGATCACCTATCACCGCTCCAAGCGGTCCAAGGCGATGACGGCGAGCGCGCTCGACGACATCCCGGGGCTGGGCGAGACCCGTCGCAAGGCGGTGCTCGCGCACTTCGGCTCGCTCAAGCGGCTGCGCACGGCGACCATCGAGCAGATCACCGAGGTGCCCGGGATCGGCCGCGCCACCGCGGCGGCGATCGTGGCGTCGCTCGCCGCGCGGGCGCCCGCGGCGCCGGCGGTGAACACCGCGACGGGCGAGATCATTGAAGACGACGCCGTTGTTGCGGTGGATGAGGTTGTCGAAGCCGATGAGGCGGTCCCGGTTGTACCCCCGAGGCAGGAAACAGCAGGAGGAAGCGTTGAACTCGCCCAGCCGTAGGTGCGGCACGCACCGGGGGGACGCATGAGTACCGAGATCACGAACGCAGAGGTCGAGGGCACTCCGGAGCTGGTGATCATCTCCGGCATGTCGGGTGCCGGTCGCAGTACCGCCGCCAAGGGCATGGAGGACCTCGGCTGGTTCGTGGTGGACAACCTGCCGCCGTCGCTGATCCCGGCGATGGTCGACCTCGGGGCCCGTACCCAGGGTGCGGTCGCGCGGATAGCGGTCGTCGTGGACGTGCGCGGTCGTACCTTCTTCGACGACCTGCGCTCGGCGCTGAGCGAGTTGGAGGCGGCCGGTGTGGTGCGGCGGATCGTCTTCCTGGAGGCCTCCGACGACGTCCTGGTGCGTCGTTTCGAGGGCGTGCGCCGGCCGCACCCGCTCCAGGGCGACGGGCGGATCCCGGACGGCATCACCCGCGAGCGCGAACTGCTGCGCGAGCTGCGCGGCGAGGCCGACCTGGTGATCGACACGTCCGACCTCAACGTGCACCAGTTGCGCGCGCGGATGGACGACCGGTTCGCCGGGTCCGGGGAGCCGCAGTTGCGGGCCACCGTGATGTCCTTCGGCTTCAAGTACGGCCTGCCGGTGGACGCCGACCTGGTGGTCGACTGCCGCTTCCTGCCCAACCCGCACTGGATTCCGGAGCTGCGTCCGCACACCGGCATGGACGAGGCGGTCAGCCGCTACGTGTTCGACCAGACCGGTGCCAAGGAGTTCCTGGACCGCTACGCCGAGCTGCTGCACATCGTCACCGAGGGCTACCGCCGCGAGGGCAAGCGCTATGTGACGCTCGCGGTGGGTTGCACCGGCGGCAAGCACCGCAGCGTGGCGATGGCGGAGCGACTGGCCCGCCGGCTCACCGAGGACGGTCTGGACACCGTGCTCGTGCACCGCGACATGGGCAGGGAATGAGCGGCCCCAAGGTGGTCGCCTTGGGCGGCGGACACGGGCTCTCGGCCTCGCTGGCGGCACTGCGCCGGCTCACCGACGACCTGACGGCGATCGTCACGGTCGCCGACGACGGCGGCTCCAGCGGGCGGCTGCGCAAGGACCTGGGCGTGTTGCCGCCCGGCGATCTGCGGATGGCGCTGGCCGCGCTGTGCGGCGACGACGAGTGGGGGGTGACCTGGAGCCGGGTCATCCAGCACCGGTTCCGCCGCGAGGGCGAGCTGAACGGACACGCGGTCGGCAACCTGCTCCTGGTCGGCCTGTGGGAACTGATGGACGACCCGATCGCGGCGCTGGACTGGATGGGGCGGCTGCTCGGCGCGCACGGGCGGGTGTTGCCGATGTCGGCGGTCCCGCTGGACATCGAGGCGGACGTGGCCGGGCACGACCCGGCCCGGCCGGACGAGGTGTCGGTGGTGCGCGGGCAGGCGCAGGTCGCGGTGACCCCGGGCGACGTGCGCGGGATCCGGCTGCTGCCGGGCGATCCGCCCGCCGTGCCGGAGGCGGTCGCGGCGGTTCGTGACGCCGATTGGGTGGTTGTCGGGCCCGGTTCCTGGTTCACCTCGGTATTGCCCCACCTGCTCGTTCCCGAGTTGGCGACGGCCCTGGTGGAGACCAAGGCCAGACGGCTGCTGGCGCTGAATCTGGCCCCGCAGCCGGGTGAGACGGCGGGCTTCTCGCCGCAGCAGCACCTGGAGGTACTGGCCGCGCACGCGCCGGGACTGACCTTTGACATCGTCCTCGGCGACCGCGACCGTGTGGAGGACGTACCGGGCCTGGAACGGGCCACGGCGGCGCTCGGTGGACACGTCCACTTGGCCCCCGTTTCGGCGGTCGACGGCTCCCCGCGACACGACCCCGAACGGTTGGCCGCAGCCTACGGCCGGATCTTCGTCGATCGTGAAAGGATCGCTCCATGGCGATGACGGCAGCAGTGAAGGACGAGCTCAGCCGCCTCCCGGTCACCCGGTCGTGCTGTCGCAAGGCGGAGGTCTCCGCGCTCTTGCGCTTCGCGGGCGGACTGCACATCGTGGGCGGGCGGATCGTCATCGAGGCGGAGTTGGACACGGCGATGGCCGCGCGCCGCCTGCGCAAGGACATCCTGGAGGTCTACGGGCACAGCTCGGACCTGGTGGTGGTGGCCCCCGGCGGGCTGCGGCGGGGCAGCCGCTACGTGGTCCGGGTCGCCGTCGGCGGCGACCAGCTCGCCAGGCAGACCGGCTTGCTGGACGCGCGCGGGCGCCCGGTGCGGGGTCTCCCGCCCCAGGTCGTCTCCGGCGCGACCTGTGACGCGGAGGCCGCCTGGCGGGGCGCGTTCCTGGCACACGGCTCGCTGACCGAACCCGGCCGTTCCTCGGCCCTGGAGGTGACCTGCCCCGGCTCGGAGGCGGCCCTCGCGCTGGTCGGCGCGGCCCGTCGGCTGGGCCTGGCGGCCAAGTCGCGCGAGGTGCGCGGCGTGGACCGCGTGGTGGTCCGCGACGGCGACGCGATCGGCGCGCTGCTCACCCGGCTCGGCGCGCACGAGAGCGTGCTGGCCTGGGAGGAGCGGCGGATGCGCCGCGAGGTGCGGGCCACCGCGAACCGGCTGGCCAACTTCGACGACGCGAACCTGCGCCGCTCGGCCCGCGCGGCCGTCGCGGCGGGCGCGCGCGTACAGCGGGCCCTGGAGATCCTCGGCGAGGAGGTCCCGGAGCACCTGGCCGCGGCCGGCAAGCTGCGGCTGGACCACAAGCAGGCGTCCCTGGAGGAGCTCGGCGGGCTGGCCGAGCCGCCGCTGACCAAGGACGCGGTCGCGGGTCGCATCCGTCGGTTGCTCGCGATGGCCGACAAGCGCGCGGGCGAGTTGGGCATGCCCGGCACGGACGCGGGCCTGTCGGTGGACATACTCGTGTCCTGATCCGGTCCCGACCGGCCCGGATGTGGACCGGCGCACCCGAAAACCACTCGAAGGCGTCGAACCGCGAGACGTAGGGTCTCCGGGTCGGCGCCTTCGTCCGTAGTCGGAGGGAGGCCGCACACGCGAGGAAGGAACCACCGCAGTGGACATCCGCACGATCGGCGAGGACGAGATCATCCCCTGGACCGACGCCGTCGGCATCGGTTTTCTCCGGGTTCCCGACGATGCCAAGGAGACTCGGGAGAAGCGGATCGAGCACTGGCGCGAGCGGGCCGACTTCGCCCGTACGCGCGGCGCCTTCGACGGCGGACGCTGTGTCGGTACCTTCCGTAGCTTCGCCACCGGTCTGACCGTGCCCGGCGGCGCGATCGTGCCGGTCTCGGCGATCACCAACGTCACCGTCTCGCCGACGCACCGCCGCCGAGGCCTGCTCACCGAGATGATGGGCCTGGACCTGGCGGACTCCGCCGCGCGCGGCGAGGCGCTGGCCATCCTGATCGCCGCCGAGTACCGGATCTACGGCCGGTTCGGCTTCGGAGCGGCCACCGAGTACCAGAAGCTGACCCTGGACGCGGTGCGCACCGACTTCGTGCCGGACGCGCCGGTGGAGCCCGGCGCCCGGATCGAGCTGGTCTCCGCCGAGGAGGTGGCCGAGCTGGGTCCGCCGCTGCACGAGGAGTTCCGCCCGCTGCGGCCCGGCGCGATCGGCCGCACCCCGCTGTGGTGGAAGATGTACACCGGTCTGGTCTCGTTGCCGATGAACCCGGTGCCGCCGCGCTTCCACGCGGTGTACCGCGATCCCTCCGGCAAGGTCGCCGGACTGGTGAGCTATCGCACCGACGACCACTGGGACGAGTTCGTACCCAAGGTCACGCTGACCGTGGACTCGCTGCTCGCGCTCACCCCGGCGGCGGAGATCGCGCTGTGGCGGTTCTGTGCGAGCGTCGACTACGTCGAGCGCATCGAGGGCCCCGACCGCAGTCCCGACGAGTTGTTGCCGATGCTGGTGCGGGACCCGCGGGCGATCACCACGCAGTCGCGCCGTGACTTCGTGTGGGCGCGGATCCTGGACGTGCCCGCCGCGTTCTCGGCCCGCACGTACGGCGCCCGCGACCGGCTCGTGGTCGAGGTGCGCGACGACATGGGCTACGCCGCGGGTCGGTTCGCGATCGACGGCGCGGCCGAGGACGCGCGATGTGTACCCACCGGCGACCCGGCCGACCTGGTCCTGGACGCCTCGACGCTGGGCGCGCTGTACCTGGGTTCGGGGTCGCCGGTACGGCTCGCCGTCGCCGACCGCATATCCGAGCGCACGCCCGGTGCGGCCGAGCGTGCCGAGGCCCTGTTGCGGACGCCGCGCGAGCCGTGGTGCCCCGACTGGTTCTGACCACAATGCGGGTTAAAAAGCGCGTAGCTTCGACCGAATATGACCGTCCGTCAGGTCTCGTGTACCACACGGTAGTTGCCGTAGCATGCGCAACACCCGGGCGCAGGAGTCACGTTCCGTCCCTTAGGTCGTGATTTCGCGCCGTCCCTATGCACGCCGACCACACGACTGGGGGGTCGATGAGGCGTCATCGTTCCAGGGGCACCACCACACGAGTCCGGATCGGAACGACGGGAATCGCGGCGCTCTCACTGGCGCTCGGTCTGTTGACCGCAGCGCCGGTGAGTACCGCGGCACCCGCCGACAAACCGGTCTCCTATCCCGAAGTGACCAGTGCGCCGCCGGAAGCGAAACTTCCTCCGGCGGGCGACAGCGGTCCGCAGTCCTATTCCGTCACGGCCGACGCCGCGCAGTTGAAGCAGATCTTCGACCTCGGCGTGGACCGACACGAGACCCAGGTGACCAAGGCAGCCGACGGCAAGGCCAAGCTGGACGTGGTCCTGGGGGATGCCCAGGCCGCCAAGCTGCGTGCCGCCGGCATTGCCCTGGAGGCGAAGTCCCAGGTCCAGAACCGGCAGGCCGCGCCCGCCGCGGCGGGCGTCTTCCGCAAGTACAGCGGCCCCGGCGGCCTCGGCGCGGAGCTGGTCCAGATCGCCAAGGACCACCCCGACATCGCCAAGACCGTCAGCATCGGCAAGACCGTGCTCGGCCAGGACATCCTCGCGGTCAAGGTGACCAAGAACGTCCGGACCAGCGCGGACGGATCCAAGCCCGGCGTGCTGTACATGTCCAACCAGCACGCGCGTGAGTGGATCACGCCGGAGATGACCCGCCGGCTCCTGCACCACTACGTGGACGGCTACGGCACGGACGACGAGGCCACCAAGCTGGTCTCGGAGAACGAGCTGTGGTTCGTGCTCTCGGCCAACCCCGACGGCTACGACTGGACCTTCCAGACCGGCCAGCGGCTGTGGCGCAAGAACCTGCGCGACAACAACGGCGACGGTGTGATCACCGCCGGCGACGGCGTCGACCTCAACCGCAACTTCGACTACAAGTGGGGTTACGACAACGAGGGTTCCTCGCCCGACCCGCTGAACGAGACCTACCGGGGCACCGCTCCGGCCTCCGAGCCGGAGACCCAGGCCATCCAGAACTTCGCCAAGCGCATCAAGGCGGAGTTCGTGGTCAACTACCACTCCGCCGCGCAGTTGATCCTGTACGGCGTCGGCTCGCAGGTGGCCACACCCAGCCCCGACGACGAGATCATGATCGCGCTCGCCGGCGACGACGAGCACCCGGCGGTCCCGGACTTCGACCCGGACCTGTCGGCGGAGTTGTACACCACCAACGGCGACACCGACGGGCAGATGAACGAGGCGTACAAGACGCTGTCGTTCACCCCGGAGATGTCCACGTGCGCCACGGCCGCCGGCTACCTGCCGGACGACCCGTACACGGTGGAGAACTGCGGCAGCATCTTCAGCTTCCCGAACGACGAGACGCTGGTCGGGATGGAGTACGCCAAGAACCAGGCGTTCGCGCTCTCGATCGCCAAGTCGGCCAAGGACCCGGACGACCCGATCTCCTCGGTCGGGCGCAAGGCCCCCGACCTGGTGGCCGACCGGTTCGCGCACTCCTACGCCGAGGACCACGACGACCAGACCGTCGCGGTGATCGCCAAGCGTGCGCTGACCAACCGCAAGCTCAACTACCGCGTCAACGGCGGCCCGACCAAGACCGCGGGCGTCAAGGAGTGGAAGGGCGGCAAGCGGTACGGCGAGCAGGGCTCGGACTACTACGCCGAGTACCGCGGCGACATCAAGAACGTGCGTACCGGTGACCGGATCGAGGTGTGGTTCACCGGCGACAAGGCCGGCACCGGCAAGGTGGAGAGCGATCGCTTCACCTTCACGGTGGAGAGCGGCATCGCCGAGAAGACCGAGACGCTGGTCCTGGCCAACGAGGACTACAAGGGCGTCAACCCGACCTACCCGCCGAACACGGTCGGCCCCAAGTACGCCCGGCAGTACGTGGACGCGCTGGCGGCCAACGGCATCAAGGCGGCGGTGTACGACGTCGACAAGCTCGGCGCACCGCATCACCTCGGCGTGCTCTCGCACTTCAAGGGGGTGTTCTGGTACCTCGGCGACAACCGACTGACCCAGGACGCGGCCCGGGAGAACACCGACTTCTTCGGTGAGCCGGTCCAGGACGCCCAGGTCACCCCGGTGGTCCAGGACGTGACCATCAACGTGCGCGACTTCCTCAACGAGGGCGGCAAGCTGGCCTTCCTCGGCGAGACCGCGGCCTACTACGGTCCCCTGCGCAGCGCGGCGGGCGGCGGCATCTACTACGGCCTGAACGGGCACCCCGACCAGCCCTGCAAGGTCACCGCCGACGCGGCCGGCGACTGTCTGATCGTCTCGGACGACTTCAGCCAGTACTGGCTGGGCGCGTACGACCGGTCGGCGACCAACGGCGCCACCGGCGTGGTCGGTTCGGCCCCGCCGCTGCAGGGTGTCGACAAGCCGCTGCCGGGCACGGCGAGCAACCCGCTGAACGAGGCGGGCGGCTTCCTGCCCACCAGCGCGATCCTGACGCCGGAGCAGTTCCCGATGTTCGACAGCCGTTCGGTGGCGACCTACTCGGGCAACACGTCCGGGCCGTACTCGCCGGCCGAGGGCTCGTGGTACATCAACGGCCTGCACTCGGACAACGCGTACAAGCGACTGACCCGCACGATCGACCTCACCGGGGTGTCGGCGGCGGACGCGGCGAAGCTCACCGCGCAGTTCTCGTACGACACCGAGCGCGAGTGGGACCACGCGATCGTGGAGGCCCACACGGTCGGCGCCGACGACTGGACGACGCTGCCCGACCTCAACGGCGCGACCAGCACCAGGCCGCCCACCTCCTGTGAGGGTGGCGACTTCGTCCGGACCCACACGCAGTTGCGGCACTACCTGACGGTGACTACCCCGAAGTGCCTGAGCACCGGCACCACCGGCGCGTGGAACTCCTTCACCGGCAACTCGGGTGGCTGGAAGCCGGTCGCGTTCGACCTGTCCGCGTACGCGGGCAAGAAGATCGAGGTCTCGATCTCGTACGTGAGCGACTCGAACACCGGTGGCACCGGCCTGTTCGTGGACGACACCAAGGTCACCACCAGCGCCGGCGTCGTGGACGCCGAGGGCTTCGAGACCGGTCTGGGTCCGTGGGCCCTGGCCGGCCCGCCGCCCGGTGACCTCGCGCTCGTCGGCTTCAGCCGCAGCCAGGCCGCGTTCGGTTCGTCGGTGATCGCCACCGACGACACCATGCTCTTCGGCTTCGGCCTGGAGCAGTTGGCCTCGGCCGAGGACCGCAAGGTGGTCGTCGACCGGATCCTGCGGGAGCTGTACAAGTAGGAGCCGATGATCACGATGTGGTGATCGGCGAAAAGCGGTAGCCAAACGATGGCCCCCGGCGGAGACTCCTCCGTCGGGGGCCATTAACGTCTCTGCGCACACGCGAGTTCCCGCGTGTGCGAGTTTTTATTCGGGGGGAATCACCTTGAGCAACAACGCGCCCGGCCCCTGGGGGCCGCCGCAGGGGCAGCCCGGCCCGGGGCAGTGGGGGCCGCAACCGGGCCAGGGGCAGTGGGGGCCGCAACCGGGCCAGGGGCAGTGGCAGCAACAGCCGGGTCCGCCCGGGCCGTTCGGTCCCGGTCCGTACGGCGGCCCGCCGCCGGTGCCGCCGCGCCGGCAGGGAAAGCCGGGCCTGGCCGTCTTGGCCGGAGTCGTCGCGATGCTGCTGGCCGCCGGGCTGTACGGCGTGATCACCGCGAAGGCGGGCATCGAGAGCAACTGGTTCGGTCTGGGCGTCGCGGCCCTGATCGCGTTCGTGCTCGGCCGAATCGGTGCCGCCGATCCGGTGCTGCCGTTCGTCGGTGCCGGACTGGCGATCCTGGGCGTCGCGCTCGGGCAACTCACTCAGATCACCATCGACGGCGCCGACAGCCTGGACATCTCGGTGCTCACCGCAGTGCGCGAATTCAGCAACGAGATCTTTCGGGAGTGGAAGGACGAACTTGGGTTCTTCGACGTGCTGATCTACGGTTTCGCGCTGTTCGGCGGCTTCGGTATCACCAAGACCGTCGGCGAGAAGTGACCGCGATATCGAGCGCCCGTTGATCCGTTTTTGTGATGGTCCGTACGGCTCCGGGCGTCTTGTGCAGCAAGCCTGCGTGGAGGTGCCCGGGGCGTCACGGTAGGGTCGGACATGGCCGGGGATATCGCAGATTCCACTGACCATCTCCTCGGCCATTCACCATCAGGGCATTCGGCGTTCGACAGAGGAGATCGGTTCGTGACGATCCGGGTAGGCATCAACGGATTCGGCCGTATCGGCCGCAACTTCTTCCGCGCGGCGCTGGCCTCGGGCGCGGACTTCGAGATCGTCGGGGTCAACGACCTCACGAACATCGCGACCCTGGCCCACCTGCTGAAGTACGACAGCATCCTCGGCCGGATCGGCCACGAGGTCACCTACACCGACGACGCGATCACCGTCGGCGACAAGACCTTCAAGGTCATCGCCGAGCGTGACCCGGCCGCGCTGCCCTGGGGCGAGCTGGGTGCGGACATCGTGATCGAGTCCACCGGCATCTTCACGGACGCCGAGAAGGCCAAGAAGCACATCGAGGCCGGCGCGAAGAAGGTCATCATCTCGGCTCCGGCCAAGAATGAGGACGTCACGATCGTGATGGGCGTCAACCACGAGAAGTACGACGCCGCCGCGCACACGATCATCTCGAACGCCTCCTGCACGACCAACTGCGTCGCGCCGATGGCCAAGGTTCTCCTGGAGAACTTCGGCCTGGTCAAGGGCATGATGACCACGGTCCACGCGTACACGAACGACCAGGTCATCCTGGACTTCCCGCACTCGGACCTGCGCCGCGCGCGGGCCGCCGCGACCAACATCATCCCGACCTCGACCGGTGCCGCCAAGGCCACCGCCCTGGTCATCCCCGAGCTCAAGGGCAAGCTGGACGGCATCGCGATGCGCGTCCCGGTTCCCACCGGCTCGGTCACCGACCTGGTCGTCGAGCTGGAGCGCGAGGTGACCCGCGACGAGGTCAACGCCGCCTTCCAGAAGGCCGCCGAGGGCTCGCTCAAGGGCTACCTCACCTACACCGAGGACCCGATCGTCTCCTCGGACATCGTGACCGACCCGTCCTCGTGCACCTTCGACTCGGGCCTGACCATGGCCCAGGGCAAGCAGGTCAAGGTCGTCGGCTGGTACGACAACGAGTGGGGCTACAGCAACCGCCTGGTCGACCTGGTCGGCTACATCGGTGGTCAGCTCTGAGGGTGCGGTACACGCACCGATAACGCTTGACGATGCGGGCCCGGGTGACACGTCGTCACTCGGGCCCGTTTCTTGCGCTACCCCACCCGTTTCTTCGACATCCGAGGACGAGTCGAACTTGAAGACCATCGACGACATCGACGTATCCGGTAAGCGCGTCCTGGTGCGCGCCGACCTCAACGTCCCGCTCGACGGCGGACGTATCACCGACGACGGCCGGATCCGGGCGAGCGTGCCGACCATCAAGGCATTGGTCGACCGCGGCGCCAAGGTGATCGTGTGCTCGCACCTGGGTCGGCCCAAGGGCGCTCCCGAGCCCGCGTACTCGCTCGCGCCGGTGGCCGGGCGGCTGGGCGAACTGCTGGGCGCCGACGTGGCGTTCGCGACCGACACGGTCGGCGAGAGCGCGCAGGCCACGGTCGGCAAGCTCGCCGACGGCCGGGTCGCGCTGCTGGAGAACCTGCGCTTCAACCCGGGCGAGACGGCCAAGGACGACGCCGAGCGCGGCGCCTTCGCGGACCGCCTCGCCGAGCTCGCCGACGTGTACGTGGGCGACGGCTTCGGTGCGGTGCACCGCAAGCACGCCTCGGTGTACGACGTGCCGGCCCGACTGCCGCACGCGGTCGGCGGCCTGATCGCCACCGAGCTGGACGTGCTCAAGCGGCTCACCGACGACGTGCAGCGTCCGTACGCGGTGATCCTGGGCGGCTCGAAGGTGTCCGACAAGCTCGGCGTCATCGACAGCCTGCTGGACAAGGCGGACCGGATCCTGGTCGGCGGCGGCATGGTGTTCACCTTCCTGGCCGCCCAGGGCCACGAGGTGGGCAAGTCGCTGCTGGAGAAGGACCAGCTCGACCGGGTCCGCGAGTACCTCGCGCGGGCCGAGGCGAACGGCGTGGAGTTCGTGCTGCCGGTCGACGTGATCGCGGCCACCGCGTTCGCGGCCGACGCGGACCACGCGGTGGTCTCCGCCGACGCGATCCCGGCGGACCGGCTCGGTCTGGACATCGGCCCCGCGTCCGGCGAACTGTTCGCGGACAAGCTCGCGGACGCGCAGACGGTCTTCTGGAACGGCCCGATGGGCGTGTTCGAGATGGAGCCCTACAGCCACGGCACCCGCGCGGTGGCGCAGGGCCTGATCGACTCCGACGCGTTCACCGTGGTCGGCGGCGGCGACTCGGCCGCGGCCGTCCGCACGCTGGGCTTCGACGAGAACGCCTTCGGTCACATCTCGACCGGCGGCGGCGCGAGCCTGGAGTACCTCGAAGGCAAGTCCCTGCCCGGCCTCGAAGCCCTGGAGGGCTGAACCCGATGTCTGCCGTCAAGAACAACTCCGGTCGCATCCCGCTGATGGCGGGCAACTGGAAGATGAACCTGAATCACCTGGAGGCCATCTCCCTGGTGCAGAAGCTCGCCTTCACCCTGAACGACAAGGACTTCGACCGGGTCGAGGTCGCGGTGCTGCCGCCGTTCACCGACCTGCGCTCGGTGCAGACCATGGTCGACGCGGACAAACTCCGGTTCACCTACGGCGCGCAGGACATCTCGCAGCACGTGGGCGGCGCCTACACCGGCGAGATCTCCGGCGCGATGCTGGCCAAGCTCAACTGCACGTACGCGCTGGTCGGGCACTCCGAGCGGCGGCAGTACCACGCCGAGGACGACGCGCTGGTGAACGCGAAGGCGCACGCGGCGTACCGCAGCGGCCTGGTGCCGATCGTCTGTGTCGGCGAGGGCCTGGACGTGCGCAAGGCGGGCGAGCACGTGGCCCACACGCTCGCGCAGGTCGAGGGTGCGCTCAAGGGCATCACGGCCGAGCAGGCCGAGTCCGTGGTGATCGCGTACGAACCGGTCTGGGCGATCGGCACGGGCGAGGTGGCCACTCCGGAGAACGCGCAGGAGGTGTGCTCGGCGATCCGGGGCAAGCTCGCCGAGCTGTACACGCCGGAACTCGCGGACCGGGTCCGGGTGTTGTACGGCGGTTCGATGAAGCCCGGCAACGTGGCGGGGCTGATGGCGCAGCCGGACGTGGACGGCGGCCTGGTCGGCGGCGCCTGCCTGGCGGCCGAGGAGTTCGCGCAGATCGTCCGCTACCAGGAGCAGAAGGCCTAGCGGTCGCGCGCTCGCGGGTGACCCGCGGTGGAGGCCCGGAGCGGGAGATCGCTCCGGGCCTCCGCCATGTCCCAAGGCGCCTGTTCGGGACCGTCCGGGGCGTCCGCACGGGTTCGCCGGACCGTCCGCGATCCGGCCGCCGGCCGGAATCGCTCGTTCCTCATAAACCACACGTAAGTATTTCCAATCCGCTTGCCCCTCGCGTAACCGGTACCTGACCATAAGTCATCGCCAAGTGGCCGGTAGTCGCCCCTCCAGGGCGTTTCGGTCGGCCGACCCCAGGGGGTCCGGGTGTCATTTCCAGACATGTCCAGAACAGGGGATACCGGAGCGACGCGGTATCTGTGCACGGGTGCGGAGATCGACGAGCGGTTCGCCGCCCGGGTGATCGAGGAACTGTGGGAGAACGCCCACCGCGACCGGGCGCCGTCCTACGGATACAACGAACAGGCGGTCCTGGAACACGCGTTGGCCGCTCGACGGCGGCGGATCCTGCGCGATGTGATCGCGTTCCTGGTGCCCGCGGTGATGTTCCTGATCGGCTTCGGGTTCGCGCCCGGCTTGTTCTGGCTCGCGATCGTGGTCATCGTCGGGCTGCTGACGGTGCGCACCGGGGTCGCCGGCGGCGGTGGCGTCCGCGACTTCCGGACCCGGGCCGCGGCGCAGGTGTCCTGGGTGGCGGCGTTGCTGTTCGGGTTGATGTTGTACGTCGCGGGCGGGGAGGGCGGCTTCCCGTCCGGCGGCACGCTGGCGGCGACGGTGTTGCCCACCTACGCGGTCGTGGTGTTCGTGGTGTGGATCGAGCGCATGCAGCAGCGGGCCACCGTGGTCACGGACCTGGGGCCGGGGCGGACCTGGATGCCGGCCGAGCCACCGGCCGGCGACGCGACGCCGGTCCCGCCGGGAACCCTCCAGGGGGCCCTGGCCGAGGTGTTGCCGCCGCGCCCGACGCACGCGCCGGTGGGCGGCTCGGTCGGGACGCTCCCGACCGGCCCGCCGATTCCCTCCACGGTGCGCTACAGCGGATACCTGCCGTTCGTCGGCGCGGGTGAACTGGTGGAGAGCTGGACCTTCCCGGTCGAGTTGCGCGGCGCGGAGCCCTCGGTGCTGGAGGCGGCGCGCCCGTCCGGCGGGACGAAGGCGTTCACGCCGTTCACCGTCGAGGAGTTGACCAGCGCCATCTGCGCGTCGTTCGAGGAACTGGCCCGGTCCGAGGAGGGCCGGCACCGGTTGTCCGGACTGAGCGTGCAGATGCACGAGTTCAGCAGCGGGGTGACCGGCGGCGCGGTGCCGCCGCCGGCCGAGGCCACCCGGCGGTACCTGTGCGTGCGGGTGGGCACGTGGTCGCAGGAGGTGGTGGTCTCGGTACTGATCCGCTTCACCATGGACGGCCGACTGCTGTACACCGAACTGCACGAGTTGGTGCTGCCGCCGATCCGGCCGGACTACCACGTGGCCGACGAGTGGCTGCACACCGCCGACGCGGCGACGTTGTGGGGCGCGTTCGGCCGTTCGCTGGTGGATGCGCCGGGGCTGATGGTCTCCTCGGCGGGTCGACTGATGCGGGTGTGGGCCTCGTGGTGGCGCCGGTCGGGCAATCTGCGCGCGGCGGAGGAGCGCGCGGCGCGCAACCTCCCGGTGGACCGGGGTGCCCGGGCGTCGGTGCGAGAGTTGGGCGCGTCGGCGAACTACGCGACGTTCTTCCAGAACTCGGACGCGGAGAAGTACCTCAAGCTGATCGAGCGCAAGTTCACCGTGTTCGTGCTGGACTTCCTCCAGCGCCGGCACGTGGACGTGACCGAGTATCGGCAGCGCAACGAGCTGGTCCTGAACAACGGCGTCATCCAGCACGTCTCGGGTGATCTGAACAACAGCGGCGCGATCGTCGCCGGGCGGGGCAATCAGGCGTCCGTACGGGGTTCCGGTGCGGCCGGATCGGGCGCACGATCGACACCGGGAGGTACCACGTGAACGATTCCGCGTCGCATGCCGACGAACCGGACGAGAACGAGGACGAGCCGCGCGGCAACGACGGGATCAGCCTGTCGGGTGGCCCGGTGACCAACACCGGCGCGATCGTCGCCGGTGGCGACAACCGCGTCGCGGTGCGTCGTAGCGGCTCCGCGCGCGGGTCCCGCGGCACCGATCCCGGGCACCCGCTGACCAGCACGGGTGCGCTGGTCGGCGGCACCGGCCACGACGTGGAGGTCGAGGACACCGGCGACGTGGATCCGGCCGCTCCGGAGCCGGCCGGCGATGCCGGGCAGGAGCCCCGAGGGCACGGGTCGCCGGGGGAGGGGTCCGAGCCCGGTCGACCGTAATAGTATGATCCGCCGGATTAGCCGAAGGGGCGCACGGCTCCCACATGCGGGGCGCGGCAGCGTACTCTGTCCGATGGCCGGGAATCCTCGGCCCCCGCGTTCCGCCAGAAGGAGTTGGGCCCGGCCGTGGTCACCGGTTTCTCGATCGCCCTGATCGTCTTCAGCCTGCTCATGGTGCTGTTGGTGCTGCTGCACAAGGGCAAGGGCGGCGGCCTGTCCGACCTGTTCGGCGGCGGCATGTCCTCCTCGCTCGGCGGTTCGTCCGTCGTCGAGAAGAACCTCGACCGCATGACCATCATCGTCGGTGTGTGCTGGTTCGTGACGATCGTCGTACTCGGTCTGCTGCTCAAGAACACGTACTGACAGCGCCGGTTCGGCCGCTGTTTCCACCCGCGCGGTGGCCTTTCTGACGGACTGTCGGAAAAGGCCCACCGCTCGGTTCAACCTTGCGCGGGGCGCACGTACACTGGACGCCAAGCCGCGCAACGGGGGCGCGACCTCAAGGACCAAGGGGAGTTTTTACCGTGGCAAGTGGCAACGCCATCCGTGGGAGTCGGGTCGGCGCCGGCCCGATGGGGGAGGCAGAGCGCGGCGAAGCAGCCCCACGTCTCCGTATTTCTTTCTGGTGCGCGAACAAGCACGAGACGCAGCCGAGCTTCGCGACCGACGCTCAGGTCCCCGAGACGTGGGACTGCCCCCGCTGCGGCCTGCCCGCCGGGCAGGACCAGCACAACCCGCCGGACGCCCCGCGTACCGAGCCCTACAAGACGCACCTCGCCTATGTGCGCGAGCGTCGCAGCGATGCCGACGGCGAGGCGATCCTCGCCGAGGCGCTGGCGAAGCTGCGCGGCGAGCTCTGAGTTTTCCGAGCCTCGACGAGTCGGCACGTCGGCGAGTCGCGAGGAGTCGGTGAGTCTCGACCCACACGTACGGCCGTAGGCCGTCGTGGGTGAGCCGCCGGGAGCGGCGATACACCTTCGGGTGCGTCGCCGCTCCCGGCGGCTCTTTTGTCGTGCGCCTTCGTCGTGGGCCGCAGGGGCGCCGCGCGAGGTCAGTCGTGGACGGGCAGCGCCTCGCGGGGTTCGGGGCGGTGCTGCACCTGGCGGCGGTTGGCCTGCTGCGGGAGCGGGCGTTGGCCGCGTTCGATCCAGGCGGGCAACTCCTCACCGGTGGCCGCGATCCAGCGGTTGCGGACCGCCTCCGGGTCGGCGCGATGCGCTCGGACCAGGGTGTCGCCGGCCAGGTCGGAGACCCGGTCCAGGTTCAGCGCGGTGCCCACGCCCAGTGCCGCGGCAAGGGGTGGGACGGCGTCGGCGGGCCGGCCCGCGGCGACCAGGACGATGCCGTACAGCGCGTAGGTGACCGGGACTTCGGGGCGGCGGGCCAGCACCGGGTCGGCCCTGACCCGTCGGGCTCGCAGCCGGACCGCCTCCTCCAGCGCGTCCACCGCCTCGTCGTGCGCGCCGCCGGCGCTGTGCAGCAGGCCCAGGCTCTGCAGGGACGCGGCGAGTTCGTCCTCGCGGCGGCCGGCCGGGGCGTGCTCGGCGCCCGCGTGGCCCCGGCGGACCTCGACCGCGTCGGTGGCCAGCGCGATCGCCTCGGGACCTCGGCCGAGCCGGGCGAGCAGGGTCGCGTGGCGCAGCAGTACGGCGGCCTGGCGGGCCTGCGGGGGGCCGATCCCGAGCAGCCGTTCGGCCTCGGTGAACGCGGCTAGCGCGGCCTCGGTGCCTCCGGTGGCGGCCAGTCGACCGGCGAGTTCGTCCAGTGACATGGCCAGTTCGGCGCGATGTCGCTCGGGCGCCTGGGCGGCGAGCGTGCGGAACACCTGGACCGACTCGCGCAGCGCGCCCAGCGCCGCCGACTCGTCGCCGTGGTCGCCGAGCCGCGCGCCGAGTTCGCGCAGCGCCACCGCGAGCAGCGGGCGGTGTGCGCGGTGGTCGAGCGCGGCCAGTCGGCGGGCGTGTTCGGTGGCGCTGGTGGCCACCTTGACCGCGTCCTCGGCCCGGCCGTCGGCCGCCAGCACGGCGGCGAACGCGCGCAACCCGCCGACCAGCGCGGGACCGTGCCGGTGGTGGTCCTTGCCGGCCAACGCCCCCAGCATCCGCACCGCGGCGCGGGCGGGTGCCGCCGCGTCCGCGTGCCGGCCGGCCCGGGTCAGTTGCTGTGCCTTCTCGGTGAGCATCCGTGCCCGGGTGGCCTCGGCGTCGTCGGACTCGGCCGGCGGGCCGGTGCCGCCCGGCGGATTCGATTCCGGTTCGGCCGGATTGTGTCCCTCGCGGCGGGCGAATTCGGCGAAGGAGGGCGCGGCGGGCGGGGTTTCGGGCGTGGCACGGCCCGGACACGGCGACGCCTGCTCGCGCCGGTGCCGGTATTCCTCCAGGTGACGCTCATGGCGCCGCAGCCATCCGAACCGCACGGGTCCCACCTCGCCTCTGGTCCCGAAGACCTCCGCGTGACGCTATCGCGAGCGGGCCGCCGACGGGGCCGAACGGGTGCGGATCCGGCCACGGTCGGCTCGTCCGTGTGGTGACGAGATGTCCACCGAGCGCGATTTTACCAGAGTCGGTAGTTATCTTGAGGTTACCTTTACCTTACGCGTGTTGGTTCACGTATGGCGAGATTCCAAGATCGCTAATGTGTGCGAGTTCCATCGAAGTGCGGGCGCTCGGCGCCCGGCGTACAGGGGGTTCGATGTATCCGACGACTCGCAGGATGTGGGGCGGAATCACCGCCGCGACGGTCGCCGCGCTCGCGCTGGTCGCGTGTGACGCGGACGACAAGGACAAGAAGGACACGCCGAAGGCGGCCGACACGCCGGCCGCCACGGCACAGGTGGTGGCACTCGCGCCCAGCGGCGGTCCCACCGCCTCCGGCCCGGCGCGCACCCAGGCGCCGAAGTCCGCCGAGCCGTCGACGGGCGGGGCGAGCGGCGAACCGGGTGAGGACTGTGGCCCGCCGCCCGCGGCCAAGCCCGGCCACAAGATCGTGTATCCGACCAAGCTGCCCACCAAGGGCTCGCTGTACTACAAGAACACCAAGTTCGTCTGCGATCCCAACGACGGCCACTACGAGCCGGTCGGCGCCGAGCAGACGCCGCTGCTGTTCGCCCCGAAGGCCACCGGCACCTTCGCCGGCCCGCCGGCGCGGAAGGCGGAGTACATCGGCCAGATCTGGGAGCACATCGACAAGTGCCTGTCCCACCAGACCGACGGCGACAACCTGTGCTCGTCCAACGGCACGTACGACATCACCCTGAACGCGGCGAACGAGATCACCGACATCAAGGAGATCTTCCACTCCTGAGCGGGACGCGGGTGCGATCGTGACGCGGGAGCCGGCGGGTGGACGTGCCCGGGTCGACCTCGAGAGGACACCATCGACCCGTGGAACTCCGCGGCGACGAAGACGGGCCGGCGTGCCGCGGCGATGGCGGACGGCCCGCCCGGACCCGCACGGCACCTGCGAAAAAGTGGGGCGGGAGCCGACCGGCTCCCGCCCCACCCCGTGTTCCCAACCGGCCCACGGCCGAAGCCGCTTCGATCTACTCGGGCAGCTTCGCCGCCGCCGCCCGGTCCAGCAGCCACAACGTCGCGCCCGTGCCGTAGGCCCCGGCCGCCGGGGTCTTCGTGGCGTCCGTGGAGGTCCGGGCCGTGGCGACCGCGTCCGCCTTGTCCTCGCCCGCGGCGAGCAGCCACACCTCGTGCGCCGCTCGGATCGCCGGGAAGGTCAGGGTGATCCGGGTCGGCGGCGGCTTGGGGGCCTCGCGTACGGCGACCACCGTGCGCACCGACTCCGCCGTCGCGGCGAAGCCCGGGAAGAGCGACGCCACGTGCGTGTCGGGGCCGACCCCGAACATGGCCAGCGTAAACGCCGGCACCGACGCGCCGTCCGACGCGGCGGCGGCCAGTTCGGCGGCATAGCGCCGCGCCGCCGCGTCCACGTCGTCGCCGTCCGGACCGTCACTGGCCGGCATCGCGTGCACCAGCTCCGGCACCACCGGGACGGTGTCCAGCAACGCCTCGCGCGCCTGCGTCTCGTTCCGGTCGGGGTGACCGGCCGGCAGGAAGCGCTCGTCGCCCCACCAGATGTGCAGCCGGTCGAAGTCGATCGCGCCCAGAGTGGGCGTGAGCGACAACTCGTGCAGCAGCGCGTTGCCGTTGCGGCCACCGGTCAGCACGAGGTGCGCGACGTCGAACTCGGCTTGGGCGTCCGCGACCCGCTGGATCAGCCCGGTCGCCGCCGCCTTGGCCATCAGCACGGTGTCCGCGTGCACCCGTACCGGCCCGTGCGCGCTCACGCGCCGCCGTCCTTCTTCTTCCGGGGGGTGCGCGGCGCGGCGGGCTTGGCCGCGGCGGCCTCGCCCTTGTCGACGGCCTTGCGGGTGGCGACCGGCTTGGTCGCCGCAGCGCTCGACGTGCGCTTGAGCGGCGGAGCCGTACCGAGGTCCTTGGTCGCCTTCGGGCGCGGCGCCTCGCCCTCCTCGGCGCGCTCCACGTCCCGCACCGGCGTCTGCGACACCGGAGGTTCGGTGAACGAGCCCGGCGAGGGATCGCGCGCCGCCTCCAGCGCGGCCCGGGCCAGGGTCGCCGCGTACACGTCGTCCGGGTCCAGCCGGCGCAGTTCCTCGGCGACCAGGTCGGAGGCCTCGCGGCGCTTGAGCGCGACCACGCGGTCCGGCTGGCCGGGCGAGGACAACGACGCCATCATCCCGTCCGGGCGGTCGATCACGATCTCGCCGTCCTCGGTCACCAGCGTCACCGAGGTGATCCCGGGACCGCCGGTCTCCACCCGCTCCACGTCGACCTCGAGCCGGTCGGTCAGCCACAGCGCGAGCAGTTCCGCGCTCGGGTTGCCCGCCTTGGCGCCGACCTTGGCGCGCAGGATCCGGCTGTACTTCTGGTCCAGCGCCGCGGCCAGCAGGCTGCGCCACGGCGTGGTCCGGGTCCAGGCCAGGTCGGTGTCGCCCGGCGTGTACGCGCTCGCGCGCAGACGCAGCACATCGGCCCGGCGCGGCGGCGCGGCGGCGTCGGTCACCCTGCGGGTGGCCAGCGCGCCCAGCAGGTCCTTGCTCGGCACCTCCGGCGCCCGACCGGGCCACCACACCACGACCGGCGCGTCCGGCAGCAGGAGCGGCAGCACGACCGACTCGGCGTGGTTGGCCAACTCGCCGTGCATGCGCAGCAGTACGGTCTCGCCCACACCCGAGTCGCCGACCCGGACCTCGGCGTCCAGCCGGGGGCTGATCTCCTGGCCGGGGCGGCCGATCACCACCAGGATCCGGGACGGGTGCTCGCGGGCGGCGGTGCTCGCGGCCTTCATCGCGTCGTACTGGTTGGCCTCGTCGGTGACGATGACCAGGGTGAGCACCATGCCGAGAGTGGGGCTGCCCATTCCTCGGCGGGCCTCCACCAGTGCGGCATTGATCTTGCTCGACTTGGTGTCCGTCAGATCGATCATCATGGGCGGCGCCAGCTCCGTCCGTCACGTGCGAGCATCTCGTCGGCCGCGTCGGGACCCCAGGTCCCGGACACGTAGGGCTCGGGCTTGCCGTGCTGCGCCCAGTGCTCCTCGATCGGGTCGAGGATCTTCCAGGACAGCTCGACCTCCTCGTGCCGGGGGAACAGCGGCGCGTCGCCGAGCAGGACGTCGAGCAGCAGTCGCTCGTACGCCTCCGGGCTCGACTCGGTGAACGACTCGCCGTACGCGAAGTCCATGTTCACGTCGCGCACCTCCATCGCGGTGCCGGGCACCTTGGAGCCGAACCGGACCGTCATGCCCTCGTCCGGCTGCACCCGGATGACCAGGGCGTTCTGCCCCAGTTCCTCGGTCGCGGTGGCGTCGAAGGGCAGGTGCGGCGCGCGCTGGAAGACCACCGCGATCTCGGTGACCCGGCGCCCCAGCCGCTTGCCCGCGCGCAGGTAGAACGGCACGCCCGCCCAGCGGCGGTTGGCGATCTCCAGCTTGATCGCGGCGTAGGTGTCGGTGCGCGAGTCCGGCGGGATGCCGTCCTCCTCGAGGTAGCCCTTGGCCAGCTCGCCGCCCTGCCAGCCGCGGGTGTACTGGGCCCGGACGGTACCGCGCGAGAGGTCGTCGGGCAGCTTGACCGAGCTGAGCACCTTGAGCTTCTCGGCGACCAGCGAGTCGGCGTCGAAGGACACCGGCTCCTCCATCGCGGTGAGCGCGAGCAGTTGGAGCAGGTGGTTCTGGATCACGTCGCGCGCGGCGCCGATGCCGTCGTAGTACCCGGCCCGGCCGCCGATGCCGATGTCCTCGGCCATGGTGATCTGTACGTGGTCCACGTAGGACCGGTTCCACAGCGGCTCGAACATGGTGTTGGCGAAGCGCAACGCCATGATGTTCTGGACGGTCTCCTTGCCCAGGTAGTGGTCGATCCGGAAGACCGCCTCGGGCGGGAAGACCTCGTCGACGACCTTGTTCAACTCGCGTGCGCTCTTGAGGTCGTGCCCGAAGGGCTTCTCGATCACCACGCGGCGCCACGAGTCGGCCTTGGGATCGGCGAGGCCGTGCTCCTTGAGCTGGCGCACCACCTCGGGGAAGGCCTTCGGCGGCACCGACAGGTAGAACGCGTGGTTGCCCTGGGTGCCCTGCTGCTCGTCCAGCTCGTCGATCGTCTGGCGGAGCTGGTCGAACGCCTTGCCGTCGTCGAACTCGCCCTGGACGAACCGGAATCCCTCGGAGAGCTGCTGCCAGACCTCTTCCCGGAAGGGGGTCCGGGCGTGTTCCTTGACCGCCTCGTAGACGACCTGGGCGAAGTCCTGGTTCTCCCAGTCGCGTCGGGCGAAGCCGGTCAGCGCGAAGCCCGGCGGCAGCAGGCCGCGGTTGGCCAGGTCGTAGATCGCCGGCATCAGCTTCTTGCGGGACAGGTCGCCGGTGACGCCGAAGATGACCAGACCGGACGGGCCCGCGATGCGCGGGAGTCGGCGGTCCTGCGGGTCGCGCAGCGGGTTCTCCGGCCACGCGGCCGGCTTGGATTTGGCGGCCTTGGGGCTCATCGAGCCGCTCCGTCCACGAGGGCGCGGGTGGCGTCGAGCAGTTGCCCGAGTCCGGCCGCGCGGTCGGTCAGGTGCAGGCGCAGCACCGGGCGCTCGCGCGAGGTGATCGCGCCGAGGTCGCCCAGGGCCTGGGCCAGTTGCAGTCGGCCGAAGCTGTACGGCTTGGCCGGCACGTCCAGGTCCTCGGCGTTCGCGCCGGTGATCTGGAGGAACACCCCGACCGGCGGGCCACCCTTGTGGAACTGGCCGGTGGAGTGCAGGAATCGCGGCGCCCAGCCGAAGGTGACCTGCGCGCTGTCCAGAGCCTCGGCCAGCAGCGGCCGCAGCTTGGGCGCGTCGGTGTCGCCGAGCCGGTCCAGGTAGGCCATCACCGCGAGGTAGCCGTTGTCGGGCACCGTCGCCAGCAGCGCGCGCAGCGCACCGGTGAGGTCGCTCGCGCCCTCCAGCAGCGCGGCGTCGCCGTGTACCTCGACCGCGCCCTCGACGAAGGCCGGCGTGCCCACCGGCAGCGGGCCGTCGTCGCCCGCCTTGGTCAGCAGCGCGCCGGTGTTGTCCTTGGACTCCTGCACGTTCGGCTGGTCGAACGGGTCGATGCCGATCACCCGACCGGCGATCGCCGTCGCGTACTCCCACAGCAACAGCTGCGCGCCCAGCGGTCCGCTGACGCGCAGGTCGACGTCGGGTCGTTCGATCTCCTCGGCGCCGATCATGGTGCGCACCGCGTCGATGCCCACCTTGTGGCCGAACCCGGGCGCGTCCACGCCCTCGACCACGACCGGCAGGATGCCCCGGCCCTGCTTGCCGGTGGACTCGGCGATCAACTGCTCGGCCCAGTCGCCGAAGCCGACGATGTCGCCGGTCTCGGCGAGTACGAGCTTGTCCCGGCCGTGGTTGGCCGCGGCCCCGAGCACCGCGCCCAGCAGCAGCCCCGGGTTGTCCCGGTCGCCGGCCAGCGCGGGCGCGAGCGCGGCGGCGTCGTCGAGGAGTTGCTCGACGTCCACGCCGGCCAGCGCGCTGGGCACCAGCCCGAACGCGGTCAGCGCCGAGTAGCGGCCACCGACGTTGGGGTCGGCGAGCACGATGGTGTAGCCGGCGTTGCGTGCGGTGTTCTCCAGCGGCGAGCCCGGGTCGGTGACGACCACGATCCGGCCGGCGAGCTGGTCGTTGGTCAAGCCCTCGTCCAGGAAGGCCTGTTCGAACGCGCGGCGGTGGCTGTCGGTCTCCACCGTGCCGCCGCTCTTGCTGGAGACGACCACGACGGTGCGCTCCAGGTCCTCGCCGAGCGCGCGGCGGACCTGGGCGGGGTCGGTGGTGTCCAGCACGGTGAGCTTCTTGCCGTAGGTGGCGGCGATCACCTCGGGCGCCAGCGACGAGCCGCCCATGCCGGCGAGGACCACGTGGTCCAGGCCCTCGGCGCTCAGCCGCTCGCGCAGCTCGGCGAGCTGCGGCAGGAGCGCGCGCGAGGAGGCGGGCAGATCGACCCAACCCAGCCGGATCGCGGCCAACGACTCGGCCTCCGGACCCCACAGGGTGGCGTCGGAGGCGACCAGGCGCGCGGGCACCTTGTCCACGACGCAGGCGGTGATGACTTCGGCGACTGCGGCGGCGTGCGATAGGTCACCGGAAACGGTGACGTCCACGCCGCCGGCGGTCACGCGTTCGTCGTTTGCGTGTACCACGGGCGGTCAGCCCTCCTATTAATGGGGTGGGAGTGTGCTGAAATCATGCCCTGATTGCGTGGAGTATCCGTCCCGGGGGGGGGGGGGGGGGGGGGGGGGGGGGGGGGGGGGGGGGGGGGGGGGGGGGGGGGGGGGGGGGGGGGGGGGGGGGGGGGGGGGGGGGG
>NZ_JBVHLU010000126.1:0-25871 GCF_055558835.1 Embleya sp. NPDC025285 | reverse complement strand
ACTCAGCCCCACCAACTACGAAGCCGAGCTTCGGGCGATCTCACCTACACTCGCAAACGCCGCATAGACGTGTCCTCACATCGGGGGGAAGCCCCGGGGTCGGTCACGTACTCGGCGTGGGAGATCGGGGCGTGGAGTTCTGCGGTGAGTTTGTTGATCGCGGTAGCGGCGTGGGTTGCGGCGCGCGAAAGCATTCCGATCGACCGTTGCGTGTTTGCTGCGGGTTGATCGGGTTCGACGCGGACCCGGGCTTCGTCGGTGGTTTGGGCGACGACGTCGCACAGGGCGGTGACGATCACCGCGAGATCGGCGGTGTTCGGCAGGTTCGCGGGCCAGGTGGCGCGGCCGTCGGCCATGGTGGTGAGAGCGGTGCCGATCTGCTCGTACGCGGTGGCCAGGTGCAGGGGATCGCGCAGGTAGTGGTGGGGGTAGTCGGTGTCGGTCACGGCCGCCTTCCGTAGGTCGGGCTGTGGGCGGTGGTCGCCATGGTGGGAGGGGGCCCGGACCAGGGTGGTGGTGACACTGTGCCGGTGCGCGAGCGAGCGGCGGATGCCGTCGAAGCGGCCGATTCCCCGGCCGTTTCGGACTGTCTCTCCCGAGCGGGGGACCGGATCGCGGTGTGCCAGCGAAGGCGGATCGCGTCCAGCGGCGCGAGGGCCTCGCGCGCGGTGGCAACGAGTCCACGGGCCGGAAGCGCCTGGTCTTCGGCGAGGGTGCGCACGGCGTCCGCCGTTGCGGTGGCGGTGCGCAGGAGGGACGCGCGCAGGACCCGTCTGGCCCAGTAGTCGGTGCTGCCGGGCACGCCGGATACGCCGATGTGCAGGACGAGTTCGGGATCGAGATTGCCGTTGGTGAGGTGTCGCCGTCGTTGTGCCTCCCACAACACGGTGAGGCGATCGACGGCCTCGCCTCGGTGGACGAGGGCGGTCACGCATTGGTACAACGCGGCGTGTGTCCGGTCGACGAAGTCGGTGGCAAGGAGCCAACGTGCGATCTTGTCCAAGGGGTGGGGATCCGTGATCAGCGCGGCCACCAGCGCCCGTTCGTCGGCCAAGTCGCGCGGGCAGGGCGCGCTGGGCGGCGCCGCCTGGACGACGAAATCCGGCACGGGGGTACGGCGGGGTTCGCCCCAGCGGTGTACGAGGTCGTCGAGGGCGGAGTGGAGTGCCCGGTGGTGGGTGAGTGTGTCGTCAAGGCCGTCGCGGTCGCGGTCGGCGGCTGCGACCTGTCCGAGGCGGATGGCGTGGGTGGTGAGGGTTCGGTGGTCGGCGGCGTCGACGATCATCCGCGCGTACGTGATGGCGTTGCGTGGGTGGGGGCAGGCGGCCATGAGGGTGTGGGCGTACGCGGGGGTGATGCCCGCGGTGTGCGCGGTTGCGGCACGTACCAGGGCCATGGTGCGGGTGGCCAGGGTGGGACGTTCCCCGGGCGGGTCGGGTGGGCGTTCCAGCAGGACGCGGTAGAGGGCGGCGTGCGCGGGTCGGTACATGTGCTCGGGCCGCAGCCGCTCGCGCACGTCCTCCGTACGGACGGGCTCCAGGAGCAGCGCGCCCAGGAGCGCCTGTTCGGCGTGGAGATGTGGGTGCACGACGTCTCCTCGACGTGGCGGGGCGAATGCCGGCGGGGCCGGGGGTGGGGATCGGTCACCGGTTGCGGCGGGGCGTGGGCCCGGCGGGGGGCTGCGGTGTGGGGTTGGTGGGTGTGGTGGTCGGTCCGGTCCGGGTGGTGCTGCGGGTGGTTGCGGCCCGGGTGACCATGTGGTTCGGGCGGGGGTCGGGTGCGTCGGCGGGGTCGCGGTTGATCACTTCGGCGGCCTGGTCGAGGAGTGTGGCGGCGTGGGCAAGGCGCGCTCGGTACGCGTCGTCGCCGAGGTGGTGTTCTGCCCATGTGCCCAGGGCGCGGGTGAACTCCGTGATCCGGTGGAGGGTGGCGTCGATCTCCGCGGTGGGTTCGGCGGCGTCCTCGGCGTTGAAGCAGAAGGCGAGTTGTTCGGTGAGGTCGGTGACGCGGCGTTCGGCGCGGCCGATGTCGTGGTCGGGCATGGGTCGGGTGAGCAGTGTCGTCTGGATGCTGACGGTGTAGCCGACGGCGTTCAGGAGGTCGAAGGCGGTGCTGGCGATGTGGGCGCGCCGGTCGAGGTCGGCGCCGTAGGGGGTGCGCCATGCCGAGAACCCGCTGCCGAGGGATGCGGGGCGAAACCCGGCTCGCTTCAGGAGGATCTCGGCGAGGCTGTCGGCTCCTGCTCCCAGGGTGTGGGCGACGCCCAGTTCGGCATGGTCGCGGATGACGACGAAGCCGTTGTCGAGGTCGTCGGTGCTCCTGTGGTCCAGCGGCGCGTGGTGCTGGGCGTCGATGTGCTGCTCGATCTCGCGGCAGGCACGGTGGACGTGTTCGCGATCGACGGCGAATGATTCCTCGTTGTCGCCGATCGCGGAGGCGATCACGTGGAGGGTCTGGGTTTGGTGGGAGCGTGCGGCCACCCAGCGGGTGGTGGCGTGTTCCCCGTTCTGGATGCCGGCGGCGACCGCTATGTCTTTGGTGATCGCGGCGCATTCGGCGTCGTCGAGGTCCGCGATGTCGGGGATGCCGGCGATGGTGATGTGCCAGACGCTCGCCAGGGGGGTCGACAGGCCGCGGCCGTGGCGCAGCGCGGGCTCGTCGAGGTAGTCGCCGATGTTGCGGACGGCGCGGTGGTCCGGTTCCCAGGGGGTCCGGTCGTTGCCGTGGATGAGGATCGGCGCGGTCCAGGGCCTGTCGTCGGGGAAGACGTCGGCGGCCCATCGGGGGGTGATGTCGGCGAACATGTGTCTCCTGATTCGTGGTCGTGATGCCTCGGGGATCGGTCGAGGGGATCAGCGGGTGGGTGTGGTGCCCTGCGGCGGGGCTGTGTGCCGGTGGGGTTCGGGTGCCCGGGGTGTCGGCGTTGGCGGCACCGTGAAGGCGGCGGCGCTGGTGGACTTGGCGGCGGTGGCGCGTCTGGTGTGGAACTCCGGTGGGGCGTCCGGGTCCAGGGGGTGTGCGCGGACCTCGTCGGGGATGGGGAGCATGTCGGCCATGACGGCGAAGATCGTGTCGGTGGCGGTGTTCAGGCGTGCGGCGAGGTCTCCCGCGTCGAGGCGGTAGTCGGCCCACGCGGTGAGGGAGTGCGTGAACTCGTGGACACGGTCGAGCACGCCGTCTCGGCCCAGGACCTGGTCGGCGAGGGCCGCGCCCTCTTCGGCGGTGTTGCAGAAGTAGAGGAGTTCGCCCGCGTCGCGGATGGGGTCCGACATGGGGTGGGCCGGTGGTGACACGTCGGGGCGCACGAACAGGTCGTCGTCGAAGTCGACGTCGTAGCGGGCGGCGCGCAGCATGGCGACGGCCTCCGTCGTCAGGTGGGCGCGGTCGGCCTGGTCGATGCCGTACGGCGTGCGCCACCGGCCGGGCGCCGCGTCGGGCTGGACGAATCGGAAGCCGGCCCGCTTCAGGAGGAGCCCGGCGAGGTCGTCGCCGCCCCAGGCGTGGGCGACGCCGGACGGGTGGTCCCGGATGGACACCAGCGTCGAGGACCCCGGGCGGTCGAAGGGCCCGGGCGGCACCGAGTCCTGCAGCTCGATTTCCCGGCGCACCCGGTCGCAGGCGGCGGTGATCGCCTCGCCGTCCACGCGCACGGGTCGGCCGTCGTGTCCGACGGTGGAGGCGACCAGCAGCCCCGTCATCCTCGACGGATACCGCAGCGCGGCCCAGCGGGCGCCCGCCCGGTCCTCGGTGGGCGTGAATCGGGCGGCGGTCGCGATACGCAGGGAGATCGCCGCCCATTCGTCGTCGGAGAGGGCCGCGCCGTCCCGGGCTCCGCCGAGCATCACGCACCACACGGCGTTGGTTCCACTCTGTGCCTGGCGCTGCTCGCGCAGGAGGTACGGCCGGTCGAGGACGTCGGCGAGCGACGCGGCGTCGTACGGGTGGTCCTGGGAGGGCAGGGGGCGGGCCGCGTCGTGGATCACCTTCGGGTTGTCGTCGGGGTCGTCGTGGCGCGCCAGGACGTCGGTGGCGGATCGGCGGGTGATCAAAGCGGCGAACACAGGACTCCGGGTGTGAGTGTCGGCATGGGATGGTGCCGTGGGCGAAGATCGGTGGGCGTGGGTGGATGAGGCCGATGCGTCGTCCACAGGCTGTGGACGGAATTTGGGGTCACGCCGCGAGTTCGAAGTCCTCGCGCGTGTGGCCCACGTGCGGGGCCAGCAGTTGTTTCGCCAGCGCGGGGGGAACCGCGTTCCCGATCTGCTCGAACTGCCGGGACCGGCCGCCCTGCCACGGATAGTCGGCGGGAAAGGTCTGCAGCACACCGGCCTGGGCGACGGTCAGGCGAAGTTCGGGGTCACGTGGCGTGGTCGAGACCACCCGACGAGGCCCGTCGGCGGCGGCCTCCCACCGCGATTCGTTCGCCCGATGCCCGAAGAACAGGGTCGGCGCCGGCTCGTCGAGTCGGCGGATCGCGGCGTGGGCCTGCGAGTTGCTGCGCAGGACCCAACTGCGCGTGGTTCCGGTCAGTGCCCACGAGGGGCGGTCGACGCCGAACTCGTTGCCGCCGCCCGCGTTTCGTTTGCCGCGGGTGTTGACGACCGTGTCGGTGTCCCAGCCCAGTGCTCGGGCCATGGACACCCAGGCGGCCCTGCCTGGTCCCAGCAGCGTGGGCGGTTGTTCGTGTTCGGCGTGGGTGGGTTCGGGTGGGGTCGCCACTCGTGGCCGGGACGCGATGAGGATCGCTCTCCTGCGGGTCTGGGGGATGCCGTAGTCGGCGGCGTTCAGCAGCCCGGTCCAGACGGAGAAGCCCCAGCTCCGCAGGATCTGGGCGTATTGCCGCCACAGGGCGAGCACATCGGGGACTTCTTCCATCACGACCCATTCGGGTCCTCCGGCGCGGGCGTGGAGGGCGCGGAGGTAGCGCATGGGTTCGGCGGCCAGCAGGGACCGCGGATCCCGGCATGCCGTCAGCAGGTGTTCGCGGTCGTCGACGCCGCGGGAGAGGTTCTCGACGGCCTGGTGGACCAGGCTCTGGTCGAGCAGCCCGAGCCGTTTGCCCGCGGTGCTCCACGCCTGGCACGGGGGGCTGGCGATCAGGCCGGACACCCGGGCGAGGAAGGGGCGGACGGGGTGGGTGGCGATGTCCGCGCGCAAGGTGGCGTGCCCGGCGGCGAGTCGGGTCGCGCACGCCGACTCGTCCCACTCCACGCCCACGTCGATCGCGCCCAGCTCGCGCAGCCCTTGTGACCAGCCGCCGGGGCCGGCGAAGAGGTCGAGGATCACGCGGCCTGCCCGAAATCCTCGCGGACCGGGGAGCCGGATCGGCAGGCCCACGGCGAGCAGCCGTCCGCGTCGCCCGATTCGAGTTCGGCGTCGGCGACCGCGTCGAACACGTCGCCTTGGCGCGCGTTCCACTCGTGCGCGGTGACGCGGTCGATCGGCGCGATCGACAGCGGCAGCCGGGACCGGTGCAGATACGCCTGCCCCAGCAGTGGGCTGCCCTCGGCGGTGGCCCTCGCGTTGCCCGAGCGGATGGCCGCGTCGAATTCCACGACATCCGCCCATTCCTCGGGGGATTCGTCCCGCAGGGCACGCCATTGCTGATTTCCATGAAATGGGCAACCCAGGCAGGCCGATTTCGGGGTCTCGCCGAATCCCCTCGCCCGCAGGAGACGTTGGCAATCTGCACGGGTGTATCCGAGATCGAGAAGCGGGTGGACACTGCGCATGTACTGGATGCCGCTGTCCTTGGCGCGGTGGACCTCGTCGACCGAGATTCCGATCCACTGCTCCACGAACACGCCACGAGGGACACGCGTCGGATGCGGAAATCCCAACAGTTCTCTGACCTGGCGTTTGATGGGTTTCAGCTTGTATTCCGAGGTGCATTGACGCCTCGTGAGTCCCGGCTCCCCGTTCGGGTTGAGAATATGCAAGGGCATCGAGGCGAAGCGATGATCCGGATCGAGCGCATCGTTTCTGATGTTCCCGGAGGAGACGCGCAGGATCGGGATTCCGGCCGGTTCGGCGATCTCTCGCTCGATGCGATCGAGATGGGAATAAACGGCTTTCGGTTCCCAGCCGGTGTCACTGAATATCGCGAAATCGAGCCTGGGCAGGTGACCTTCGGCCGCGAGCAGGAGGCAGGTCGTGGACTGGACGCCGGCGCCCAGACTGAGGATACGCAGGGCCGGGGCGCTCATGCGGCGCTCTCGACGTCGTCGCGGTTCAGGTGCTTGGCGAGCGCGCGTTCGGTGATCTGCGCGGTGGCGCGGGCGGAGTCGGCGCCGATGGCCTTGGCCGAGGGCTCCTTGTACCAGGGCTTGAGGTCCAACACGCCGGCGCGGATACCGGTGGCCAGGAGCAACGCCTTGCCCTTGGGCAGGGCGCGGATCGCGTCGGTGGCCAGGATGCGTTCCTGTCGCATGCTCGTGCTGGTGGAGCGTCCCGACTCGCTGGTCGAGTGGCTCACGGTCTGGACGTCGTGGTCCCCGACCAACCGGCTGAGCTTGTCGGCGAAATCCGCGTCGTCGATGCCGGAGCCGATGAGCTTGATCGTGGCGGCCGACCACAGGGCGTCCATCCCGGCCTCGCCCCACACCCGCACGCCCTGGCGGTAGGACTGCAGGATGGTGACGGGGATGACGCCCCGACTGCCCAGGTGCGAGTACAGGTCGGGCAGGTCCGAGATCTTGCAGACGTTCGCGGCCTCGTCGAGGATCGCGAGCATGGGCGGGTCCAGGCGTCCTCCGGCGCGTTCGGCCTGGGCGACGGCGGCGCGCATGACCGCGTCCGCGGCTGCGGCGATGATCGCGCCCGCGCTGCCGCCGCCGTCCTTGCTCAGCAGGAACAGGGTGTCGGTGCCGGTGGCGAAGTCCGCCGGGCTGAACGCGTCGAGGTCGTGGTTGGGGGTGACCCAGGCGGCGATGCCCGGGTCGAGGAGGCAGGCCGCGTACTGGCGGGCGGTCTCGTAGATGCCGTCGCGCGTTTCGACGGCGCCGGACACGGTGCCCTGCAACTGGGCCGCGACGGCGTCGAGTCGGTGGTCCTGGAGCACGTCCACCGGGGTGCGGTCGGCCGGACTGGCTAGCCACGCCAGGACGTCGGTGATCGGCCGCCGGTCCCGGGACGCGGCGAGGAAGAGCGCGGTCAACGTGTTCGCGGCGGCGGTGGACCAGAAGTCGCCCTGGTTGCCCTCGTCGACGCTGGCCGACACGAAGTGTCCGGCGAGCCTCCTGGCGCCGGCGAGGTCGCGGGCGTCGCCGAGGATGTCCCACCACATGGTCTGCTTGGCGTGCGCGATCTGCTGCGGGTCCAGCGTCCAGACCTTCCCCAGCGTGGAACGAGCTTCCAGGCACGTGGTGTAGGCGTCGCCGGCGGCCTTGTTCGACGTCAACAGGACCGGGCCCGGCGCGCGCAGCACGGCGGGGATCGCCAGGCCGCTGGTCTTGCCCGAGCGGGGGGCCATGATCGCCAGGAGCACGTCCTCCCAGGAGGAACGCACCTCGTGGGAACCCGGAGCGAGGGTGCCCAGCAGGATCCCGCGATCGTCGGGATCGATCTCCTTGGCCGGCACGTCCTTCAGGGAGGGCCGCAACGACTTGGCCTTGGCGGTGATCTCCTTCGGCAGCAGCATCTCCAGCTCGCGTCGTCCCGCCAGCCCGGCGCCGCCGGAGGTGATCCGAGCCCGCACCTTGAAGCCGACCACCGCGGCGAGCGCCAACAGGATCGCGGGGACGACGTAACACGTGGCCATCAGCACCGGGTGCGGCAGCGCGGGCCAGCTCCGGTCGGGATGCAGGAGCACGGCGACCGGCGCGTACGGCGTCCACGGGCCCTTCCCGATCAGGGAGTTCGCGGCATTGCTCACCGCCCAGGCGATGCTGCCGCCACCGGCGGCAAGGGCGAAGGCGCCGAACATGGCGTAGAGCGCGGCGTCGATGCCGGGCGTGTTGGAGGGCGCGGAGGCGCGCGGGGACGACACAGGAAGCTCCTTGCGGGCAGGGGGAATCGCAGCGGGGCGGGGTGCGGTGCTGCGAGCGCCGGCGCCTCGACCGGAAGTGGGCCTCCGGGAGGCGGGTTCGGCGCGGGTTCCTAGCGGGTGTGGCGGGCCGCGCCCGCGGGTCCGGCGGAGGGCGGTGGGGTCGACGCGGCGGCGCCGGGGGTGTTCACGGGCCGGGCCGAGGACGTCGTGACGGCGGCGTGTGTGCGGGCGATCGCGGCACGCATCTGTTCGGTGTCGCGAACGACGAGAACCTGGTGCAGGACCCGGTCGGCCTCGACCTGGTAGCCGCGGGACGACAGTTCGAATGCGGCCGTGTATGTGTATTCGGCCAGGGCTGCGTCGTCGGCGCCGTACGGGGTGCGCATCCAGCCGCCGTCGCTGACCGGGCTGTGTTCGATGTCGAAGCCGGCACCCAGCAGGATCGCTCGGGCAAGGGTGTCCCCGCCGTCGGCGGTGACCACGCCGGGCATGTGGCTGCGCAGGAACACGGTGCGTGCCGGGTCGTAGTCGTAGTCAACCGGTTCGGTTCGGGGGCGGCTGTTCTGGGCGTTGAGTTCGCGGCCGATGGCGTTCGCCTCGGCGACCACGCGACGGGAACTGCCCAACAGGTTCGGCTTGGTGCCGTTGCGACGGCCGGCCGGGGCGATCAGATGCAGGTGCTCCGTTGCCCGGTCGCGCACCGCGATCCACGGACAGGCGGGGCCCTGGGCCGGGTCGGCGATACCGGCCGCGGTCACGATGCGCCGCGCTACGGAAGTCCACTCGGCGTCGGCGAGCCGGCGGCTGCCCGGGGCCTGCCCCAGACTGCAGTGCCACACGGGGGCGCGCACGGACCGTTCGACGTACGACGCGCTCGGGGACAACGGGGGCACGTCGAGACCCCTCGTGAGTGCGCGCAGGGTGTCCGCGAGGGAATCGGCTTCGAAGGTCGGCCTGCCGGTGGCGGCGTGGACCAGGGCCGGACGCGGGGAGACGGGGCTTCGGCTGGGGCCGTAGACCTCGGCGAGTGTCTCGCGGACGTCGAGCCGGAAGCGGTGGATGGTGGCGAACATGGAGCCTTCCAGGAATGGGTCCGTGCGAAATGGCGGGAGACGGCTACGGCGTGTCGGCGGCTGGTACGGGGTGCCGCTCAGCGCGTGTGGCGGGGGTGCGACGTTGCCGGGTCCGGGCGCACGGGCGTGGTGGCCTGGACGGGCGGGGCGGCCGGTGTGGTGGTGCGGGTGGTGGCGGCCCGGGTGAGGGACGGGCTGTCGGGTGGTGTCGGTGCGTGTGCCCGGTCGCGGTTGATCACGGTGGATGCCTGGTCGACGAGTTCGGCGGCCCGTGCCAGCTCCGTGGCGTAGGCGACGTTGCCCAGGTTTTGTTCGGCCCAGGTGCCGAGGTGGCGCGAGAAGGCGGCGACGCTGTCGAGGGCGCCTGCGATTTCGGCGGTCGCCGGGGCTGTGGTGAGTGTGCTCATCGGGTCCGCCCGGAACGGGAAGTCGCGCGCGGAGTATCCGGTCCGCTTCTCGTCTGCGGGGTTGTCGGGTGCTTCCCGCGTGTGGTGGTGCGTGTTCGGGCGGTGGTGGGAGCGTCGGCCGCGAGCTGTGGGGTTGCTTCGATCAGGGTGATGCTGACGCTTCGGGCGGTGTCCAGGACGGCGGCGGCACGGTTGTGCGCGCCGTGGTGGGCGAGGTGCTGGGCGAGGGAGTCGAGGTGTTCGTGCACGCGCTGCACGGCCCCGTCGTGGCCCAGGAGCAGGTGGGTGAGGGTGGTGTGGTCGGCGCGGTCGATCAGCAGTTCGGCGACGTCGGCGATGTCGGCGGAGGACCACGACGCCAAGTGCGACGTCGGGGACGCGAGGAGGTCGTCGTCTTGGACGTCGACGGGGATGTCGGCGTTGGCGAGCAGCCGCGCCGCCCGCACGCAGCGTTCCTGGACGTACCATTCCTGCTGGCCGGGGGTCAGCAGGTAGCGGTCGGTGGTGAACGCGCACGTGCCGAAGCCCGATTGCGAGAGGTGGCCGACGGCCGTGGGGTCGCTGGTCCGGGCGACGACGTGGTGGCCGTTGCTCTCGCGCCGCATCACAACGGGAGTCCGCGCGGGCACGTCCGTGGGCGGTGTCGCAGCGCGGGTGCGGCGGGGAGGGAGATGGACCGGGTGCGCTTGGCGAAGCGCGGCTTCCAGGGTGTCCCGGGCGCGACAGGTGTGCTCGATCACCGACGGGTCGGTGTCCTGGTCGCGGCGGGCGGCCACGATCGCGAGCAGGCCGCGCATGCGTTGCAGAGCGCCGTCGTAGGGGTCGAGGAGGAGGTACGCGAGAGTGTCGACGGTGGCCGGGCCCGGGTGGGACTCGATGCCTCGGATCGTGCCGAACAAGGCCGCTGTGGTGAGGTGTTGCAGGAGGTTGGTGGGTGGGTCGAGCAGGCCCGGGTCCACGGTCGTGGGGTAGTCCTCCACGGACAACGCCGCCACAGCCTTGGCGGCCCGGGTCCCGTCGTCGACACCCTCGCGGCCCAGGGGGTGCTCGCGGTCGAACCGGCGTGATCCGGGCGACTGCGGGAATCCCGCCGACTCCAGGAGGTCGTGGGACCGGCCGTGGCCGGCCTCGGCGAGGAAGCCGCGCGAAGACCGAGCGATGAGGACGGCGGGCCGGTCGTCGAACGGGTTCCCGTACTTCGCCTCGCGGATCAGGGCCGTCGTGGAGATTGAGCGCAGGGGGTATTCGGGCATGGCGGTGCTGACTCCTTGGGGTGCGTGCGAGGGATCGGTCGCCGGGTCGAGTGCGAGCGGGTCGTTGCCGGCGGTCACCGGCCGGGGCGCGGGTGAAGGTCGCGCCTCGCGAGGTCGTACGGCACCTCGGGTCCAGACGTGGTCGCCGGGGCGGCGCGCAGTGCCGCGGTGCGGGCGAGGGCGGCGTCGAACCGCGCCGTCGCGTGTTGCGAACGCGTCGTGCGCTGTGCGGGCGGCTCCTCCAGGGCCAGGTCCATCATGTGCGCGGCCCGCTCGATCCGGGCGTGTTCCACCCGGTGGCTGCCGTCTCGGTCGTCGCGCCAGGACATCAGAGTGGCGACGTGTTCCCGCACGCGGCACAGCGGCCCGTGGTCGGCGTCGAGGAGGACATGGGCCAGCGCGTCCGCGTCGCGCGGGGTGCCGTGGCGGGCGACCTGCTCGGCGATCGTGGCCAGCGCCGACATCGACGCGGCGGGACGGCGGCCGTCCGACGGCGCCAACAGGCCCGGGTCCACATCGATGCGGAACCGGCACGCGTCCAGCATCCGCACTGCGGCGACACACCGCGCGATGATCTCCGACTCGTCCAATTCCACGGGGAGTTGGTACAAGCGGAGGTTGGCTTCGTAGGGCTCGAAGCCGGCACGCTCCAGCAACGTCGCCACGAACGGTTCGTGGCAGGTTGCGAGGACCACGCGGCCTGGGCGAGTGATGGTCACGCGGACTCCCACCCGGCGCCACGGCTCGTCCGGGCCGTGGGGCTGATCCTGCTGTGTGGTCCCCAGGTCGGGGCGGGGAACGGACATGGCGGCCTCCTGGCGCGGAACGGGTTCTCTTCGGAGCGGTCTCACCGCCGTTGCCCGGGTGCGGATCCCGGGGGCAACGCGGGCCTGGCGGGGGTGGGCGCCGCCCGGAGGCCGGGGGTGAGGGTGGATACCGCCCGGACGTCTCGTGTGCGCGCGGCCCAGATGGAGACAGCCCGTGCGACGTACGGGGGGACCTGGGCCGGATCGATGTCGCGACAGATGTCCGTCAGCCATCGAATCGCACCGTCCACCGTCGGATGGTGCCTGTGGACCGCTGCGTACAGGCGCTCGCTCTCGCTGGTCCACATCACGGAGGCGATGTAGCGCTGTTCGGGCGGCGCGGCCTTGTCGCAGGCGATCGAGGCCCGGCCGGGATGGCCGTCGGCGTTGCGCGTCGCGATGTCCACGATCCACGCGACGTGGGGTCGCCGGCACGCGATGTACGTGGCGGAGTCCTGGGACTGGGGGTCGGCCGGGATCCATTCCCGAGGCAGGCGCGAAGCATGGCCGCGTGGGGCGGGTCGTGGGGCTGCGGGTTCGATGGTCATCGGAAGGGGTTCTCGTTCGGACGGTCCTTGCCCGTGGCGGCGTCGAGGAGTTCGGGCAGGTCGCTCGGGGCGTTGTCGCGCTGGTCGATCCACCACCCCGCGCGGGTGATCGTGCGGACCGCCTCCTCGACGGTCTGCCATTCGTCCTCGCCGAGTTCGCCCTCGACGACCAGGGCGGTGTATGCGGCCGAGACGAGGTCGTGGCGGCATCGGGTACCCCACGCGAGCGCGCGTTCGGTGCCCTCCAGTTCGGGCATCGCGTACTGCTGCGACCAGGCGTCGGCCGCCTCCTGCTCGGCGGTGCGACGTGCCTGGAGCCATGCGGCCTTGTCGGTGTCGTCGGCGGCTCGGGCCGCGCGCCAGCAGTCGGTGCACTCCTTGGTCGCGAGCCACCGTGCGAAGCCGGCGCGCTCGTCCGCGGCCTTGTGGCCGAGGTCGGCTTCGATCTCGTGGCCGCACGAGTGGGCGATCGTCCAGTGGGTGGTCACCCCCGGGGAATTCCGTTTGATGGGCGTTACGTTCGAGGTCGGGCTGCTGGTCTGGGGCTTCAAATCGAGTGCCTTTCGTTGGCGGTTGGGGTGGTGGCCCGCGTCGTTGCGGAGGGTCGTGCATCAGATGCACGATTCATGCGGTGGACGGAGGTGGTCTGGAGTGCTTGGCGGTGGTCTCGGGGACGCTTCCGCCTTCTGCGTCGTCTCAGCGTGTCCTGCGGATGGCGTCTGTGGCCGCCGTGGCGATGGCGACGGGAGCGCTGGAGGGCTGGGGCAGGTGCAGCAACGTGGTCCCCGGCAAGTGGTGGGACCCCGCGGTGAGGGTGAGCTGGAGTACGGCGCAGCCGGCGGTCGTGAGCTGCTTGACGCGGGTGACGGCTTGAGCGGTTTCGTCGCTGCCGTACCGGGCGTCGGTGACGATCACGAGGAGGCGGCCGGCGCCGGGGCGGCTGAGTTCGAGGCCGTGGTCGAGTGCGTCGATGGCGTCGCCGAGGTTGTGGTGGCCGCCCTTGGCATCGAACGTCGTCACGCGCTCTGGTGCTCGGTGGGTGGGTCGGGTCAATGCGGTCAGGTGCCTGTCGTAGGCGATGGTGGCGGTAAGGGAGTCGGGGTCGGTCAGGGCTGCTGCGCGTGCCACGATCCAGGCAGCGGACGCGACGGGCGCGCAGGCGGCACGCATGGAGCCGGAGACGTCGACGGCGATACCCACACGCAGCGGTGGGGTGGGGGAGTTCCGGCGGCGGGTGTGGGTGAACGGTTCCGCGGTGGGGACCGACCCGGCCGCGCGCTGAGCATCGCGGGCGAGGGCGGCGCGCATGTTGAGGCGGCCGGGCGGGGTGGGGCTGGTGGTCCGCTCCTCGGTCCGCTCGCGGTAGGCGGCGGCACGCAGGGCGCGGCTCAGGCGCGCGGCGGCACTCTGCTCGGCGGCGGTGGGCCTGCGGGTGCCGGTGACCGGGTTGCCGTGGGGCGCCGGTGTGCCGTCGGGGTTGACGGTGGTGCCACGGGCGTTGAAGACCGACTTGGCGGTGGCGGCGGCTTGGCGTCGCCGGCCGGCCCGCTGGGCGCGGTCCTGAGCCTGCGCCTTGGACTGCGCGGCCATGGCGTTGGTCGCTGCGGCCTGTGCCGCGAGGTCGGCGGCGTCGGTGGCTGCCGTGCTGTCCATGACGACCCCAACGGCGTCGGACAGCAGATCGGTGAGGTTCTCCGGCACGGGCAGGGCGGGGGCCGCAGTGTCCAGAGCGTCGCACCATTTTTGAGCGTGCGCGAGCATGGTCGTGGCGTCGTGGTCGGCGCACTGGTGGGTTGCGGTCCAGATGCGGGTGAGTGTGGCCAGCAGGTTTGCGCCCAGCACCTTTTCGCACAGATCGGCGACGGCCCGGGTCTCGCCGGCGTCCAGGATGCCGACGTCACGGCGGCCGAGGACCAGGGCCGCCACGGCGGCGGCGTGCTCGATGCCCTGGAGGGTGGGGTGGGCGATGTCGGGCATGACCAGGGTTCGGGCACTGGTGCGCAGGTACGTGCGGTCCGTGGGCCGCGTGATCAGGTGTGCGCCTTCGACGCGGCTCTCCTCCAGCAGGAGCGCGGCCTCGACGACACGGGGGTTCGCTCCGGCCGGCGCCGTCCAGATGGAGTGGGCCGCGTGCGCGGCCTCGTGGACGAACACTCCCCAGGCGGCGGGATACCGCTCTTCGTCGCCCACGATCCGCGGATGGATCTCGTGGGGCTGGAGCGGGGCGAACAGGCCGGCGTCGAACTCGACCTCGCCCAGAGTGGGGAAGAACGCGGCCGGTGCGCCGCTGCGCGTGCCGGGGCGGCAGGTGACGAGGAGGTCTTGGCGGCCGGAGAGGGCGACCAGCCGATCGCCGAGTTCGGCTCCCACGCGCAGCCACGCGTCCGGGGAGGAACGGGGTTGCGCGGGCGGGGCGCCGTCGTCGTCCCATCGCGCGAGGTCGGCGTCGTCGTCCGGTGTGGTGGCGGGGGACTGGACGTGGTGGTGGGTGCTCATCGTGAGCGGCCCCGGTGCGCGGTGCCGGTGCTGCCCGGGGGCTGCCGGACGGCCGAGGCGGAGAGCTGCTTGCCGAGGGTGAGGGGGCGGATTTCCTTGACGCCGGCAGCCTTGATGACGGCAGCGGCGACGGCGTCGCGATCCTCCAGAGGGGCGATGCCGACCAGGTTCGCGAGCGCGGCTTTGGTGCCGAGGACGGCCTCGGTCTTCTGGTAGCTGAGCAGCTCTCGCAGTTGGGGGGCCCAGCCCAGCTCGCCGAGTTCGACTTGGTGGGCGAGGTGTCGGGCGACCCGGACCACCCGGGCATCGATCTTCAGCGCCAGGGCGAGGTCATAGTCCGTGCCGATCTGGATTTGCACGCTGAACCGGCTCGCGAGCGCCTCCGTCAAAACCGCCCCGTGGACGCCGGGATTGTGGCCCGCCACCACGTAGAAGCCCGGCTCGGCTTTGATGGTCTCGCCCTTGTGGGCCTTGACCTGGATCTGCCTGCGCCCGTCCATCGCGGGATACAGCGCCGCGAGGACCTTCGGTGAGATCAAGGTGGCATCGTCGATCAGCAGGGCGCGGCCCTCGGTCATCGCGGTGACCAGCGGGCCGTACTGGAAGACGTAGGCTCCCGCGTCGTCCTGTGTGTACTCGCCGATCAAGTCGCCGACCGTGGTGTCACCGTCACCGGCGACGGTGAGCAGGTCCGGGAAAGCCGCCTCGACCAACGATGTCTTGCCGGTGCCCGGAGGGCCGTAGAGCAGCACCGGCACTTCGGCGTCGCGCAAGCGATTCAGCGCCTCGGTGTCGGGTAGATCGGCCAGCTCCCGGGGGTGGTAGACCTGGCCCCCCGCGCGGCGGATCGGGCCGGTCTGCCTGGGCGTGGCTGCTGCGGGAATGGTCGTGCGGGCCGTGGCCGCCTGGGCGCGGGGAGAGTGGGTGCCCGGTGGGCTGATCACAGCGGTCTGCGCGGCTGCGGCGGTTTTCACGTTCGCGCGGAACTCCGGTTGTCCGGTTCCGCCTTGGTCGGCCTCGCCGCGTCGCACCAGGGTGAGGGCGGCGTTGCGGACGGCGCCGTGGGAGTGGCCCAGCTGCCTGGCCATGTCCCCGATGGTGAGCGTGTCCGCCGGCCGGTCGGCCAGCAGTCGGGCCACCTTGGCCCGTAGTTCGCCGCCCTTGGTGCGCGCTGGACTGGTAGGCGCTCCGGGTGTGGTCAAAACGAGGATCCTTCAACAGGTGCGGGGTGTGGGCGGGGTTGGCGATGCGCTGGAGAGGCTGGCCGCTCTCGGAGCGGATCACGGACTGTGCCGACATCGGTGACAGGGCCAACCGGGGCGTACCGTCGGCGCTCACCGGCCGACCGAGGGCTCGGTCCAGGTGCACGGAATGGCCGGCGACGAGCAGCTCGCTGGCCGCCGAGCAGGCCCGTGCGTCCGCTCCGTACCGGGTTCCGTCGCCCGGCAGGCGCAGCCTGGCGTCTCTTCGAAGCCGGCCTGGAGCAGGATCCGCCGGGCGGCGGCGTTGTAGCCGGTGGTGGTGATCTCGCCGGTGATGGTGTGCCGGATCGTCATGAACGGCTCTGCTGGTGCTTCGGGCAAGGCGGATCTCCTATCGGTGGTGGCGGGCCCGGAGCTTCTAGCAAATCAACGGTGCGTGGCTGGACCACGAACGATGGGCAATGACTGCCGACATGCTCCAGGGCGGGCCTTACCGCCCCGCCGCGACCTGACTCGCCTTTCCGCACGTTCTGATAGCCGGGTGTACCAACAACACTCATCGAGTCCTCCGGGGCGGGGTGGGGTCGGCGGGGGCCGGGGCGTCTGCGACGGCGGGTCCTGTGGCCGGCGGCGCGGATGGGGTCGGCGCGGCTGTCGAAGTGGACGCGGGCGGCCGGGTTGTCCACGGGGCGGGCTGCATCCGGGGTGGGGGCGCGAGCCGGGGTGGGGGTTCGGCGGGTGCACGAGCGGCGGCGATCGCGGCACGGGCCGCGTCCGGCCCGGGTCGGGCCGTCACCGAGGCGCGGGGATCGGCCGCCCGCCGTTCCTTCGCGTCGGATTGCGCTGTGCGGGTGCGTTGCGGTGTGTCGGGTGCGGGGTGTGGAGCGACGAGGTATTCGCTGGCGGAGACGATGTCGTTCGCGGCGTGCGCGAGGAGGATGCGTGCGTGCCGCAGACAGTCCTGCGCCTGGCCGACGTCGCGGTCGGGGATCTCGCGGCTGCGGATCGAGGCCGTGACCATCGCGTTGTCCAGGGCGGCGAACAGCGGGTTTCGATGGCCGAGTCGGTACAGCGATTCCGCAACCGTGTCGGGCCGGCTCATGGACGCGGCGAGGGCGTCGATGTCCGCGACGCTGGTCGGGGGATCGGGTGGGGTGTGCTCGTGGGTGGCGATGCAGCGGCTCCGGATCGTCGGCGGGGCTCGGGGCGCGAGTGGGCGCAACCGGTCAGCGCGTGGGTGGGCGCGCCGAGGTGGGCGGTGTGTACGCCGGATTCACGGATGGGGCGGAGTACGCGACGACCGGGCGCTCGCCGGTTGTGGCCAGGTGGTGGCTGGCGGCCCGGAGTGTGGTGGCGCTCGGTGAGGCCGGCAGGTCGGAGCGGACGGGGAGCCCAACCTCGCGCAGGACGGTGACGACGTCGTGGGCGTGGAGTAGGTCTTCGGCCTCGTCGTCGGTGTCGTCCAGTACGTGAGTGCCGACCCCTACGGCTTCGAAGCCGGCGATGGCGAGGATGCGGGCGGCCAGGGGCGGGGCGGTGTCGGTGGTCCGGGCGACGATCCCGAAGCGGGGGTGGACGCCGATCGAGACGTCCGGACGGGGAGTGGGGACCATGAACCTTCCTTCCTGAGGGCTCAGCGCTGACGGGTTGGTTCGGGTCGACCGGGCCTCGGGTGCGGGGGCTATGTCGTCGGCGCCGATGACGCGTGGGAGAGCCCGCCTTTGTTCGGCGGGTCAGCGACGGCGCGTGGCCGCGGGCGCGGTCGGCGCCTCCGGTGGCCGTGGGCGCGTCGCGATGGTGGACGGCCGGCTCACGAGCCCGGTGGCATGGGCGACCACCGGGGCGCGTTGCGGCGGGGTCGTGGCGGTGGACCGCGCCTCGGCGGGGTATACCGGTTGTGCCGCTGGCGCGCAGGTGTCGGGGTCGGGGGCTTCCCAGGCGGCGAGGCGCATGCTCGCGCGGTCGAGTTCCGCGGCGGCCATGGCCAAGTGGCCGTCGGCGGTCCGAAGTGCTGTGCTGATCGCGTCGCGTTCGGGATTCGGGTGGTCCTCGGTGCGTTCGAGGAGCCTTCCCATCAGGTGGGAGAGGCCGTCGAAGACGCCGCCTTCCTGGGCGAGTTCGTCGATGACGCGGGCCTGGTCGTGGGGATGCGGGCGGATCGCCACCTCGGCGGCGCTCGCGTGCAGGATCTCTCCGGCGCGCAACGTGGTGGGCAGCGGCATGGGGATCGGCAGGTCGTGCAGGTCGACGTCGACGAGGAGCCATGCGTGGGCGTCGGTCAGGGCGCGCACGGCCTGCGACGCGCTCGCGAGGACTTGCTCCTGCGTGAGCGTCTCGGGTAGGACGAGGGCGTGTTCGTCCCGGTCCCACCGGAAGCCGAATTCGCGGAGCATCGGCGCGTGTTCGGGGATCGTTTCGTCGACGGAGCGGATGCAGATTCCGCCGCTCACGAGGCTGCGGTGCATGATGACGTCGTATTCGTGGACCACGGGTTTCTCCGGTCGTGCGTGGGTCAGCGACGGGTACGGCCGGGCGCGGCGGCGCCGGTCCAGGCGGGGTGCGCGGCGGTGGGCGAACCGGGCCTGGGGCCGGCGGCGGCGGTGGTGGTGGTCGCGCGTGCGGCGGCAGAGCGTGCCCGCAAGGACGGCTTCGGAGGAGGCGGGTCGGCGAGGTGGTCGCCGATGTGGGTGATGGCGTCCGCGATCTGACCTACGCGTCGTGCGGCGTCGGCGAGTTGCCTGGCCATTACCGCGCCGTGCTGGCCGGGCAGGGCGGCGCACCGGGACGCGGTCCTGGTGAGGGTGTCCTTGACCTGGGACAGGGGCCCGTTCTCTGCGTTGAGGGCGTCGAGTGTGCGGACGATGGCTTCGGCGGAGGAGTCCTTGTCGAGCGCGGCGGTCATGGAGTCCAGTACCGCGATCTCCGCCGTCTCCTTCGGGGTGGGCCCCGAGGGCGCCTCGCCGGTGCGCGCGCGGATGCGGTCGCTGGCGTCCAGGAGCACCGTGCCGGCCTGGGCCAGGCGGTTCGCGCTGGCCGCGAGGTCGTTCGCCGCCCAGGTCCCCGCCTTGACTCCCAGGTCCTTGGTGCGGACCGCGAGGGCTTGAAGGAGCCGTCGCAGGGCGGCGATCAGGCCCCGCTCGTCGGTCTCGACGACACCGGCGACCCGCCTGGGCACGGGACGGTCCGGCTCGCGCGCCGCGGTGGGGGCCGCGGTCGGTGCTGGCGCCGGTGCGGTGGTGGTGCCGGGCACGACGTGCACGGTCGTGCCGGTGGTGCGGAGCAACTTCGCGGTCAGATGGACGAGTTCGCTGGCCTGGGCGTGATCCATCGCTACCGGCAGGCGCAGCAGGTCGTCGGCGTGGACGGGGTCGCGGCGCCACCCCGCGACGCGCAGGATCGACTCGGCGAGGGGGTTGTCGTCGGTGACGGCGGCGACGATGCCCCGACTGTCGAGCTTCCCGAACGCGACGCCGGGACTGAGTTTGGCGCCTTGGGTGAGGGAGGCGTCCACGGACGGCTCCGGCTGGAGGGGGCGCAGTGTCCCGGGCGCGGGTTCGAACGCCACGTCGGCCTTCACCTGGAAGTGCGCGGCGCGCAGGATGGCGACGGATTGGGCGGCACGGATGGCGGGGTCCTGGGTGCTGGGGCCCATGACGTAGATGCCGGTCGCGGAGCGTTCGAAGCCCAGGCGTTTGAGGAGGAACGCCGCGCTGGGGTGTTTGGTGTGGTTGCGTGCGACGACCCCGTGTTCGGGGTGCGCGCCGATGACGATGTCGGCTTCGGGTTCGGGGACCGGGGTGCTCACGCTTCGCCTCCTGATTCGGGGTGGGACGGTTCAGCGGCGTGGACCGCCGGACCGCGGGGGCAGGGCTCGGGGCCCCGGCGCGTTCGGGTTCGCGGGTGCGGCGCGAAGGGCGGCGGGCAGACGGTCGCGGACGGGGAGTCCGGCGGAACGCAGGATCCCGACGGTGGCGCGGGCATGGACGATGTCGTTGTCCGCAGGCCGGTGGCCGGTGCGGTGATGGTCGAAGCCCATGTGACGGAGCAGTACGTATGCGGCGGCCGGGGTCTCCTCGCTGGTCGTGGCGACCACGTCGACGCCTTCGCGAAGACCGATGGTCACCGCAGGACCCGCGTCGGTCCCGAAGGGCCGGGCGTGGGCGACGAGACGTGCGACGGCTTCGCGGTACTCCCGCAGGAGCGTCGCCACCATGACGCTGGAGGGCGCCTCGATCCGCAGTGTGATCGGGGCCGGGGCGATCACGATGTCGCTCCCGGGGTCGGCGACGAGGATGTGCTCCGGGGTGAGTGGGCCCACCCACATGTGTGCGGGGAAGGGATCCGGGACGACCAGCAGCGTTTCGCTGCCCGGTCCGTGGACGAGGGCGTACGACGTCGAGGCGGTGTCCGACCGGGCCCACACAGGAGCTTCGGGTTCGCCCCACATGCGCGGGAGTGGCTGGCCCTCGCGTACCCGGTGCGAGCTGTGCGCCCAGGGACCGGGCAGGTTCCGTGCCAGTTCGGCGGCCAGTACGCCGGCCGGTGAGTTGAGGATGTCGCCGTCGCGAGCGCGGTGGTACCGCGGCAGGAAGTCGGCGACGACCGCGCGGGCCGCCTGGGAGGGCCGGTCACCTACCTCGACGGCATCCGGCCCTCGGTCCGGGTCGACGGCGAACTCCCAGGTGTCGGGCACGAGTGCCCCGATGAGGTGACGTGCCGCGTCGGTGGGATGCGGGGCGACCACGAGGCGTTGGCGGTCCGGGCCTACGAGCAGCGACAGATGGGCGAGAGGGCGCTCGCGCAGCGCCGCTGCGAGCGGCCCGTGTTCCCACAGGGTCCTGGCCACTTCCGCTCGATCCGCGTCGGAGATGTGGGAGTAGTGCCGCCCCTGCCACCACTTTCCGGGTAAACGGCGGGCGACGTCACCCGCGAAGCCGCTGAGACGGGTGAACGCGATCCGTGACGCTTCGTCGGTCATGACAATGCTCCTTTCGGGGCGATCCGGGAGGCGTCAGTGGCGGCGGGGACCCGGCTCCGGGGGCTGCGCGGCGCGGACCGTCGGAGGCTGTGTGGCGGTGGGTGCCGTGGGGGTTTCGGACGTCACTGTGCTGGTGGCGGTAGCGCCGGCTCTGCGCGCTGCGGTGGTGCGCACGGGGAAGCTGGGGTCTTGGCGGACCCGGACGCCGGTGCGCTGCAGGTGTTCGACGAGGTGCTCGGCCTGCGCCTGGTCCCAGTCGCGCAGGGTGTACACGCAGTGGTCGTCGCGGGTGAGGCCGTGGTATTCGAGGTTGTTGAGGGTGTTCCATCGCGCGGTGTCGGTGACGCGGGCTGCCAGCCATCCGGCGCTCCATCCGCTCTGGATGACGCCGACGGCGACTTCCGTGCCGCCGCTGACGGCCGCTCGGCGATGGGTGGCGACCGCTGCCTGTTGTCGCGGCCACAGGACGCTGGAGATCGCCTCGGCGGCGCGTTCCGGGTCGGCCGGCATACGCAGGACGTCGGGGGCGTGGGCGTCGTTGGTCCAGTCGACGTCGAGGTTCACGTGCCGGGGGGCCAGCGCTGCGGCGAGGAAGGTATCGCGGTCGGTGGGGTGCCTGACGACGAGGATGTCGCCGTCGCGGCGCAGGCACAGCGTGACCTGCTGGCCCGGCGTGGTTGTGAGGGCGTCGCGCATTTCGGTGGCGCCCCACAGGTCCTCGCCGAGGCCGAGCATGGAGGCGCGGTTCATGTTGCTCCCACCCATCGTCATGAATACCGGCAGACTCGCTGCCGCGCTGGTGGCGATGGCTCGGAGCGCGTGCCAGAGTTCGTCGTCCTGGGCGGCGGCTTTCTCTTCCGGCGATGCGAATTCGAGGCCGGTGACGGCGTGGAGGTCGTTCACGGACTTGGGCTCCCGTGGGGGTGATGGCGGCGTCAGCGCCTTGTGGCGGGTGTGTCAGCGGGTTCGGCCGGGTTTGGCGGCGGCGGTGCGCGTCGTCGTGGGAACCCCGGGTGTCGATGCGGTGCCGGGTCGGCCGGTGGCCACGCACGAGAGCCGTGTCGCGTGGCCGCGTAGCAGGTGGGCGGCCTCGCGCAGGCTGGTGCCCGCCAGGTTGAGGCTTCGGAGGCCGAGCACCTCGCTGCGTGAAAGCGAGACGCGTGGTGAGCCTGGGGTGCCCTCGTGGGGGCGGCCGAGGAGCTGCTCGGCGTGTCCGAGGTAAGCCAGGGCGCCGCCCAGGGGCGAAGCGCAGATGGCCAACACCGCGCTGGCGCTCCCGGGTTGGGAGTATGTCGCGGGGTGGGTGCGCTCCTCGCTGGAGTCGACGCGCAGTTCGGTCAGGAGATTGCCGAGGTCGCGGAGCACGACGTGGATGTTTCGGCTGACGTCGTCGCCGCGTTGGACCGTTTCGGGTCGGGGGAGGTCGTCGACGACCTTGTCGAGGGTGTGGGCGAGCTGACGGACGTACGCGGGATCGATGGAGGGCACGGTCTCAGTGCATCCGCGCGTCGGTGTCGAAAAGCTGGAGCTCGTATGGATGCAGGAGGTGCTGCGTGATGAAGGAGCGCCCGGCGACCCGCCATAGGCCGCGGCCCTTGGCCAGGGCGGACACGGCCTGCTTTTCGACGTTGGTGAGGCCCAGGAGCCCTGCAGCGGCGGCGAGTTGGTCGGCTTCCTGCCGATAGATGATGCGGGTGGAACAGTCGGCGAGCAGGCCCTCGGCGAGGGCGCGTCCGCGGGATCCGGCGTCGCCGGCGCTCAGCAGGTCGGACAGGCGGTGGATGACCATCAGGTTCGCGATGCCCAGGCCGCGGGAGAGCTTCCACTGGGATTGCATGCGCTCCAGGAGCGCGACATGGCGCATGACGCGCCACGCCTCGTCGTAGATCACCCAACGGCGGCCCCCGCCCGGGTCGGCGAGCGCCGATTCCATCCACGCGCTGGCGCAGGTCATCGCCAGGACCAGGGCGGTGTCGTCGCCGGATCCGCCCAGACGGGACAAATCGATGGAGAGCATGGGGGCGGTCGGGTCGAAGGACACCGTCGACTCCGCGTCGAAGAGTCCGGCAAGGTCCCCGGCGACCAGGCGTCGCAGGGCGTGCGCGAGGTCCTCGGCCGCCGCGCCCAGACGATTGCCCTGCTCGCCGAACGCGGCGTCCAACGCTGCGGGCGTGCCCAGGACGCGTGCGACGTCCCCCAGGAGCGGGGTGCGTCCGTGAGTCAGCGCGGTGGCGACGGTGTGGTCGAGGGCGACGTCGAGGGCGGTGTGCTCCATCGGCAGCAACTCGCGGCCCAGGACGGTCCGGGCCAATGACCCCAGCAGCAACAGCCGCCGCTTGCGGACCTCGCTCGTCCAGTCTTCCTCCGGCACGCTGGCGGGGCGGGCGGGGGCGTCGAGGGGGTTGAGCCTGCCGGGCAGGCCGGGGCCCAGGGCGATGGTGTGGCCGCCCAGGGCCAGGGCGATCGGCGACCACTCGCCCTTGGGGTCGCACGGGACGTAGATCCGGTAGCCGAAGGCGGTGGCACGCATGGCCAGGGACTTGGCGAGCGCGGATTTGCCCTGGCCGATCACGCCGGCGAGCAAAATGTTGGGGTTGGTGAAGCCTTCGAGGCGGCCGTAGAGGCTGAACGGGTCGTAGCAGAAGGCGCCTTCGGCGTGCATGTCGCGGCCGACGTAGATGCCCTCGCTGCCCAGTCCCCCCTCGGCGAGGAAGGGGTAGGCGCCGGAGGCGGTTGCGGTGGTCATGCGGTGCGCGGGCAGCTTGAGCTTTGTGCCGCGGGCGGAGGCGGGACCGGGCCGGCCCGAGGCGGGGTACGTCGGGACGAGGTCGGGGTCGGGGCCGGGGGCGGTGACCGGGTGCTCGCGGCGGGCAGCGCGTCGTGCGCGGCCCTGGGCGCGGTCGAGTTGGTCGCGGGCGCGTTTGCGGTCGAGGCGGGGAGCGTCGGCCGGGGTGAAGAGTGTGGACGCGCTGGCGCGGCGGATACCCACTAGTGCTCCTTCTTCGCGTGGCGGACCAGGCCCGGTGTGGGGGTGCGCAGGTCCGCGGGTGTGGCATGGCGTCGAACCCGGGCGAGGGCGGCGATGTGGCGCTGGCACACGGTCAGTGCGGGGGCGCCTTCGGGCAGGCGGCGGTGGCAGACGTCGCCTTCGGGGGCGCGTCCGGCGCCCGGGTGCGGTGCGTGGTGGTAGGCGTGGTGGAGCTGTTCGGCTGCCTGCCACAGGTGGGTGCGTGCGGCTCGAAGGTGGTCGCTCTCGGCCTCGGCGATCGGATGTGCGCGTGCGGCGTGGGTGTCGACGATGCGGTGCAGCGCGAGCAGGTGGCCGTGCAGGGTGTCGAGTTCGGCGCGGTCGGCGGGAGCGGCCGACTCCGGGACGATGAGGGTGCGGTGCAGGTCGAGGAGGACGCCAGCGAAGATCAGGTAGTGCGGGGCCGGACCCGCCGGGAGGGCCGGGGACGGTGCGGGCATGGGGGCTCCGGCGTTCGAGGTGAAGGGGAAAGGGGGTTCAGGCGCGGGCGAGTGGCAGCGCGGCGTGGGTGAACGCCTCGGCCTGCTGCCAGGTCAACCGGCGCAGGTCGACCAGGGCGCCGACGGCTGCGGTCTCGATGCGCGCGCACGCCTCGTTGAGGTCGTCGGAGGTGTCTGCGGAGACCGTGAGCAGTCCGGTCAGCGCGACGTCTGCGTGTCCGCCGATCAGTTGGCGTTCGCGTTCGCGGATGTCTGCGTACTCGATCGAGTCGGCCTCCGACTCGACCTGGCCCCGGCGGGCACGCTCGCCGGCGTCCGAGACGACCGCGCTCTTGCGGCGTCGCACGTCGCGCAACGCGGCCTCCAGATGCTGCGGGCCGTACGTCATCGACAGGGTCCGTCGGGTGCCCGAGCTGAACAGCACCGGATGCAGGAATCCGTAACCGACCTCGGTACGCGGCCAGTTCTCGACCCAGAACACCGCGTGGTGGGCCGTGTCGGTGCGGATGCGGTCGCTGTCCTCGACGACCAGGACCGGACCGGCTGCTTCAGGCGCGGCCTGAGGGCGGCCGTCGTCGGACCACTGGTCCAGAGCCGGGGAGGACACCGGGTCGTAGGCGGTGCGAATGACCGCGGCGATCTGCGGGGCGCTCAGCCATCCCGAGGGCACCAGGCCGGCGTTGCGCGAGGATTGTTCGAACGTGCTCGCGGTCTGGGAGAGCACGGTGAACGCCCCGCTCAGGCCGCCGCCCGCCTGAACGATCAGGCGCCTGGCGGCCTTGAGGTCCAAGGCGATGGCCACGTACGCCTCGTGCGGTGCGGCGGCAGGGCCCGCCGCGCGGAGCAGATCGGTGTAGATCCCGGCGGCCGGTTGGGCGTTCGGGTCGCCGTGCTCGTGCCAGTAGCGGTTCAGGGCGTCGCCCGAGTCCGGGACGGTGCGCTCCAGCACCTGGATCCTCGCGACCTGCCCGGTGCGCGCCAGGGAGGCCAGGACGCGTCCCCATCCGGCGACGTTCGCGTTCTGCGCGTCGGGGTCCAGCAGCGCATACGCCCTGCTGGCGACGCGGACCACGGCGGTGAGGGTCTGGGCTCGTGCGTCGTGGACGGCGGCCAGGGCGCCGTCGGGGGAGGTGACCACGCGAAGGGAGGCGGCGGTGCCCGGCAGGTGCAGGAGCCCGGCGCGCTTGGGACGAGTCGCCGGACGGGCCAGCCACACGAGTTGGCCCTGGGCGCGGCGCATCGCGTAGCGGCCCACGATCGGTGCCCACTCGGCGAGCGAACGGCCGTGGTGGCGTACGACGACGACAGCGCCGAACGCGATCCACAGCGGGACGAGTTTGAGGGCGCCGACGAGTCCGGCGGTGAGTATCACCGCGAGCAGCAGTACGCCTGCGACGCCGACGACAGTGAGTTGTGGCCAGGTGAGTCCGGCCAGGACTCCGCGCCGGCTACGGTGCGGGAAGCGAACTGCCTCGGGTTGGGCATCGGGGGTCGTCATCGAGGGTGTCCTTGCGACGGTCGGTCAGGGAAGGAAGTGGGGCCGGGGGGGGGGGGGGGGGGGGGGGGGGGGGGGGGGGGGGGGGGGGGGGGGGGGGGGGGGGGGGGGAGGGAGGAAAGGGGGGGGGGGGGGGGGAGGGGGGGTTTCCTCCCTGC